>DYCJ01000018.1 GCA_019418195.1 Clostridiales bacterium
TTTCCTATGTGCTGGTCTTTAAGCTGTCCCGATTCGGCAGAAATGCGGCGGATGTGCTGAACTCTTTGCAGCTCATGCAGGATTTTGGTGTTAATCTGATCTGCGTGGAGGATGGCATTGACAGTTCTAAGGATGCAGGAAAGCTGATGATTTCTGTGCTGTCTGCGGTGGCAGAAATCGAGCGTGAGAATATCCGAACTCAGACCATGGCAGGACGGGAGCAAAAGGCTCGTGAGGGCAAGTGGAATGGTGGTTTTGCCCCTTATGGCTATAGTCTGGAAAACGGTGATCTTGTCATTGCAGAGGATGAAGTGGAAGTAATCCGTGTCATTTATGACCGCTACATTCACACCAACGAGGGCGTTGCCGGAGTTGCAAAATATTTGAATCGTAATGGCTTTGTCAAGAAGCTACGGCAGAACAATACTATTCCCGGATTTTCAAGGAGCTTCGTGCAGGATGTACTGGACAATCCTGTTTACATGGGTAAGATAGCCTATGGCAGACGCAGGACGGAAAAGAAACAGGGTACAAGAAACGAGATGCACGTGGTTGAGCAGTCAGAGTTCCCTATTTATGACGGGCAGCACGAAGCCATCATTTCCGAAGAAGATTGGTATCTGGCACAGGAAAAGCGCAAGATCAATTCCTTTAAGCGGGAAAAGGTCAATAATCCAGACCATGCACACATCCTGTCCGGTATCTTGAAATGCCCATGCTGCGGCAAGAGTATGTACGGCAATATCGCCAAGGCGCACAGCAAGGACAAGAAAACACGGTATTATTACTACTGCAAAAATACGGTTACACCGACAGGGCATGAGTGCAGTTTCCGTCTGAATATCGAGCAGATGGAAATCAACAAATTTGTGGCGAAGGTTATCTCCGCTATGGTCAACAATCCACGATTTGTAGAAGCAATTCAGGCGAAAATCGGAACAGCAGTAGATACAGAAGATATGGAAAAGCAGATTGCTGTCCTACAAGGGCGGCTAAAGCAAGCCTTTGGAACGAAAAGCCGCTTGGAGCGTCAGATGGATACCTTGGACATCAACGATGTCCACTATGACAGAAAGATTTTGGACTTGCAGCGCCGCTATGATGAGCAGTATGATACAATAGAGGAAATCGAAGCTCAGATTGGCGAATTGCAAAGTCAGATCCGCAGCATCCAGCAGGAGAAGATTTCCGGTGACAATATCTATCGCTTGTTGCTGGCATTTGATGAAGTCTACCATTCCGCAACGGAAGCGGAGCAGAAGGAGTTTATGAAGGCCTTTATCGAGCGAATTGAGATGTTCCCGGAGAAAAGGAAAGACGGAAGCTGGATAAGGAAGATCGTATTCAATTTCCCTGTGCCTGTTGATGGTGAGGAAGTGAAAGAACTTCCCTTGGAAACTGAAACAACTGTCGAGACGGTGGCACTGCTGGATTTCGCGCTTTAAAGTATTGAAGTATAACTGTGATTGTGCTATACTTGACGGGAACAAGTCTTGAATTGGAGGATAAACAGACATGGAAAGTAGAATCAGCGGACATACACAACTTTATGCATTGATCGGATCTCCGGTAGGACATTCCGGTTCCCCTGCAATGTATAATTACAGTTTTGATAAACTCGGCATCGATGCGGCATATCTTGCCTTTGACGTTCCGGTTGAAAAGACGGAGAAAGCAGTCGAGGCGCTGCGCACACTCCACGCAGGAGGATTTAATGTAACGATGCCGTGCAAGACTGCAGTGGCACAGCTTGTAGACAAGCTGTCACCGGCAGCAGAGCTGGTGGGCGCCTGCAATACGGTTGTCTTTGAAGAAGACGGAACAATGACCGGACATATGACAGACGGAGTCGGATTCGTGCGCAATCTTAAAGAGCATGGAGTGGATATTAAAGGAGAAAAGATCGTTCTCCTCGGTACTGGCGGCGCTGCCACGGCGATCGCAGTACAGGCGGCACTGGACGGTGTAGATGAAATCGCCATCTTTAACCGGAAAGATGAATTCTATGCAAACGGAGAGAAGACAGTAGAGAAGATCAAAAAGGCAGTACCGTCCATACAGAAAGTGTATATCGAAGATCTGGACAATACAGAACTTCTGGGGCGGGTGATCGCAGAAAGCGATATTCTGATCAATGCAACCCGCGCGGGAATGAGCCCGATGCAGGATGTGATCCCTGTTCCGGCAGAGTTCCTTCGTCCGGAGCTGGCGGTTGCAGATGTAGTGTATAATCCGAAGGAGACACTTCTGATCAAAAAGGCAAAAGAAGCCGGCTGCCGCGCGGCTGTAGGGGGAAGCGGCATGCTCCTCTGGCAGGGTGTGGCTGCATTTGAACTGTTCACGGGACAGGGGATGCCGGTAGAGGAAGTGCGTGAGAAATTCTTCGATTAAAAGACGGCAGATCAGCAGAAAATACCGAAAAAATACTGACAAAATACCCGGTAACTTTTGAGGCCCATTTCAGTCACCTCAAAATTACCGGGCTTTTTTGTTTCTGCTTTATTATTTCTGCTTTATTATTCTTTTCTGCTGAGGCGTTCCACGATTTCAGGGAATTCCATACCGTGGGATGCCTTCACGAGAATGGTATCTCCTTCTCTGAGTACGCTGTCAGCATTCTCAAAGAATTCGGCTTTTGTCTTATAATGGTGTATTTCCATGCTGCTTGTCTGAGCTTCATTTTCAGCCTCTGCGCTGTTTACTGTCTCCTGGGCTCCGCGGGCGATTTCCGAGCTTAAATCTCCGATGCAGATCAGGACGTCAATCCCTTTTTCGGCGGCGTGGACGCCCACATTATAGTGCATTTTCTTTTCGTCAGCACCTAGTTCGAACATATCTCCCAACACTGCTACGGTTCTTGTATCTGCATAGGCCAGTACATCTAAAGAAGACTTCATTGACGCCGGATTTGCATTGTAGCAGTCGTCAATGACTGTATAGCATTTGCCTTCGATGAGGTTGTTGCGCCCTGCGATCGGTACGTTTGACGCAATACCCTGTGCAATTTCTTCATCTGTCAGCCCGAGAGCATAACCTACAGCAGCTGCAGCAAGTGCATTGTACACCATGTGTCTGCCTGGGATTGAGATATGAGTGTCAAATGAAGATACAGGAGTGACAATATGTACATCCGTGCCTTTTAGTCCCCTGCTTGTAACCTGCTCTGCGTGGAACGGGCAGGAAGCGTCAAGCCCGAAACAGACCGGGGTGAGACCATTCTGCGGAGTAAAGCCGCGCAGTTTATCATCATCTCCGTTTACAATAATCGTGCCCTCCGGATTCATATAGTCGATCATCTCGGTTTTAGCCTTGAGGATTCCGTCTCTGGAGCCGAGACTCTCGATATGCGCCACGCCGATATTTGTAAAGACGCAGATGTCGGGACGGGCAATCTTTGCCAGTCGGGTCATCTCGCCGAAATTGCTGATTCCCATTTCCAGCACCGCTATTTCATGTTCCTCACGGATGTTGAATACAGTAAGCGGAAGTCCGATTTCGTTGTTGAAGTTTCCTTCTGTCTTGAGAACAGAGTATTTCTGAGACAAGACAGATGCGATCATTTCTTTCGTGCTTGTTTTTCCCACACTTCCGGAAATACCGACTACTTTGATATCAAGAGAGCGGCGGTAATGTTCTGCGATATCTTTCAGTGCCTGCTCGCAGGATGAGACACGGATGTACGGATAACCGACATCTCCGAGATCCTGTTCGGATACAGCACAGAGCGCCCCCTTTTCCATTACCTGGGGAATAAACGTGTGGCCATCCACCCGGGCACCCTTGATCGCTATGAAGAGGCTGTCCTTTTCAACTTTCCGGCTGTCGATGACGACGCTTGACACCTCACGGACCGCTGCAGCCGGATCGCCGTGGTAGATGCCTCCGCATGCCGCCGCGATTTCCTGTAATGACATATGTTTCATAAAAGTCAATTCCTTTCCTGGATGATTCGCATGATGATCAGTCTGAATATCTTGCTTCGATGGATTTCTGTATGATCAGCTCACACAGATCACCGTATTCGATGCCAGCCACTTTCGCCTCTTTTGGCAGCAGGCTGGCTGCAGTCATGCCCGGCAGTGTATTCATTTCCAGACAGTACAGGTTCCCCTGATCATCCAGAAGGAAGTCTGCACGGCTGTAGACATTTAATTTAAGTGCATGGAACGCCTTTACAGTAAGATCCATCATGCGATCTTCAACATCTTTGGAAATATCGGCGGGGCAGACTTCATCGGTCGCACCGTCCTGATATTTGTTCGCATAGTCGAAGAAACCGGTCTTCGGGATGATCTCGATAGGCGGCAGTGCCTTGCCGTCAATGATGCCGCAGGCGAATTCACGCCCTTTGATAAATGTCTCGATCACAACTTCGTCTTCATACTGGAAGGACTTTTCCAGTGCCTCTTTGTATTCGTCTTCTGTATTTACAATATAAACACCGATACTGGAACCGCCGGAACACGGTTTGATAACAACCGGGAGGGAAAGCCCCAGAGATGCAAGAGAACAGTCTGCATCATTTTTGTGGAGACATACTCCGTCCGGCGTATCGATCCCTGCCTGGAGAAATACCTGCTTTGTAAAGCCTTTGTCCATTGCGACCGCACATCCGAGAGAATCCGGCCCGGTATAGCGGATGCCGAGCAGGTCAAATGTTGCCTGAAGTTTTCCGTTCTCACCTTCTCCGCCGTGAAGTCCGAGGAAGGTGATATCTGCCATCCGGCAGAGCTCGATTACATTCGGCCCGAGGAAACAGTCAGACTGGTCCGGGCGGGAGGCTTTGACGGCCGCGAGATCCGGTTCTTCCTCGCTGATGTTCTTCGCGATCTCCAGTCCGTGTCCGGGCATCGTGAATACATCCTCCAGATTCTCAGGTGCATTTTCAAGTCCCAGAAATACATCCAGAAGAAATGCATCGTGTCCTCTTTCCAACAATGTCCGGCAGATTCCGGCAGCAGAGGCGAGGGAAACATCGCGCTCTGTACTTAACCCTCCGGCCAGTACGATAATCTTCATGATACTTATACTCCTTTATATGATTCTTAAATATTTTGGTTTGCTTCGTTGAGCAGTGCTGTCTTTGTATCGTAGAGCTTCTGAGAAAGGTCTACATATACTTTGTGCGGATTGAAGAGACGTTTTGTCTCATCCCACAGGGTTGCCTTCTCCTGTTTGCAGTATTCTGCAATTTCTGAAACAGACGGAGAGGTATATTTGCATTCACCCCTGATAAAGACGGGCTTCAGGATTTCTTTCATCGTGTAGGTGCCGCCTTCCAGACGTGTCTTCTTCCATGTCGCGTTGGGATCAAAGAGCAGAAGATCTTTGGATGTATCGTACTCTTCGCCTACAAAACAGATGAGATCAGCCCGCATTTTACCGGTTTCTTTATCATAGATCCGGTAAATGGTCTTATTTCCGGGATTCGTGATCTTTTCCACGTTTTCGGAAATCTTGATCTTCGGGACGAATTCTCCATTTTCATTCTGGATTGCCGCAAGCTTATATACGCCTCCGAAGGACGGACAGTCTTTGGAGGTGATGAGATTGGTCCCGACTCCCCAGGATGTAATGGCAGCACCTTGAAGCTTGAGGTCGTTGATCAGGAATTCGTCCAGATCATTGGATGCGGCAATGACTGCATCGGTGAATCCTGCTTCATCCAGCATCTTTCTTGCTTTCTTGGACAGATAAGCCAGGTCGCCGGAATCCAGTCGGATGCCATAGCTCTTCGGATGGATTCCGGCATCGCGCATTTCCTTGAATACGCGGATCGCATTCGGGACCCCGGATTTCAGTGTATCGTATGTGTCAACGAGCAGAGTGCACGCATCCGGGTAAAGCCTTGCATATTCTTTGAAGGCAGTGTACTCGTCTTTAAAGCTCATGATCCAGCTGTGCGCATGGGTTCCCAGAACCGGCACGTCGAACATTTCACCGGCCAGTACATTGGATGTACCTACACAGCCTCCTATGATGGCAGCCCTCGCTCCATACAGCCCGGCATCCGGACCCTGGGCACGGCGCAGTCCGAATTCCATGACACCGTCACCCTGTGCAGCATGTACTACGCGGGAAGCCTTCGTGGCGATCAGACACTGATGATTGATGATCGTCAGTATAGCGGTCTCTACAAGCTGCGCCTCCATGATCGGAGCGACAACTTTGATCAGAGGTTCTCTCGGAAAGATCACACTTCCCTCGGGAATGGCATAGATGTCCCCGCTGAAATGAAAACCACTTAAATAATGAAGAAAATCTTCGCTGAAGATGCCCAGACCTCTCAGGTAATCCACATCTTCATAGGAGAAATTCAGATTCTTGATGTAATCGATAACCTGTTCCAGCCCGGCCATGATGGAATAGCCGCCTTTGTTCGGGTTGTCCCGGAAGAACATGTCAAAGATGACAGTCTCGTTTTCCTGTGTCTCAAAATAGCCCTGCATCATGGTAAGCTCATATAAGTCCGTGAGCAGAGTGAGATTCTGTGCGCTCATGATATTTTCCCTCTCTTCATTTTGTACGGACGCCGGAATGCGGCGGTGTCCCGTGATTTGCGGCGCCGGGAAACGCGCAAAGCGGGATCCCTGCCGTTTTTCTTTACGATTATAGCACAACACAGTTCATTCTTCTACAAATTTTGAAATTCGGTTTGAGGAAGAAAAAATGCGGAGCTCAGACGAGCTCCGCATTTTTGTGGATTGTTTCCCTGATTATGTTTTCCACATAATCCCCGATATGTTTTTTCGTATCTTTGTCCAGCTGATCGGGATAAATAGGTTTCCCGTATTCAACTACCACATGGGTTTTCTTTATTTTCGGAAGATGATTTTCAAAGATCTCGGCTGTATTGTTCATCGAGATGGGAACAATCGCACATCCGGTCTTCGTGGCAATTTTCAGGGCTCCGTCGCGGAACGGAAGCATGGACAGCTCTTCGCCCCGGTTGCGTGTCCCTTCCGGGAAGACGCAGACGGAAATCCCGTTTTTAATATCATCGATTGCCTGAAGAATCGTTTTTAGCCCTTCTTTTGGATTCTTCCGGTCAAGGAAGAGACAGTGCAGCCGCTTCATCCATGACGTGAGAGTCAGATAACGCTCCATTTCTTTTTTTGCGATATAGCCGGTCACTCTTTTGCAGCGGCTGTAGGTCAGCAGGATGTCAAAATAGCTGCGGTGATTGCCGATGAACAGTACCGGCTCGTCGGGAACATTTTCTTCACCGATCACGGTCGCCTTTACTCCGGTTATCTTCAGGATCACTTTGAAAGCCCACTGTACAATACGCAGGGAACTGATATCGCTTGCATGCGGGTTAAATCTGTGAAGGATCCGTTCCACAATGAGCACCGGAATCGTCACGATCAAAAACAAAATTACAAAAACTATAATACATATAAAACGAATCATGTGTCAGTCCTCAATTTTTCTTTCTGTAAAATAAAGAGGGCAGATGTCGCCCCTGCGTTCAATTATACAGCCGGTATATGGAAAATACAAGAAAAATGCTCGTGAAATTCGTGTTTATCTGAGAAACATTTTCCCGGTGAAGTGTCCGAAAATCAATCGGATACAGGAGATTGACTTACGTATCCCCACCCGTCACGAAAGACGCATCATATCGGCTGTATCCGACTGATTTTCTGCGCTCATCCAGTCAGTAATGTCTCTCCGACAAGCACGGAATCAGAAGAAAACTGGTCGAAAGGGGCAGCTTTATCGACAAAGTTCTGGTCTCTTCCGGCTTATATGAGTGTTTGTTGAAAGATAACGCTGCGGCTGAAAAATGAACTGATCGGATGCACCAGCAGAAAAAGAAGATACTGCATAAGCTATGCATCGACATGGAGCGTTCCGAATACACCTCGTTCTCCATGTTAGCAGCATTAAAATACGAGTTCCAATGGACGAGTATTTTGATGGTGTGTTACATGGGTTCGAGGGGATGAGGTAAAGCGGGTCGGTATAGCGTTGCAGTATCTTCTTTTTCTGCATCCGTTATTCGATCAATATGTCTTTACATTATAGCAGTGTTTCTTCAATAAACACGAATTGACATATTTGAGGGGGCGGCTTCATATGATATATGGAAAAATGCTGCGGGGACAGGGAAATGAAACGTCTGAGGGCATTCTGTATCATCTGGATACTGCCGATCCTCATTACCGGTCTGGCATCCGGCTGTGTCAGCAGATACGATGAGGAGCAGAAGCTGCAGGATCTTGATTTCACTGTGGTGGACAGGGAAGATGAACCGGAAGAATTGAGCACGATGATCGAAGAAGAGAAAGGACATCCGTTCCAGATGCTCTATGCGGACCAGGGACAGCTTTATCTTGCGGAGGGATATGGAGAGCAGCCGACCACCGGCTACAGTGTAGCTGTACGGGAGCTGTACGAGACAGAAAATACGATCCACATCCGCACGAATCTTCTTGGTCCGGAGAAAGGGGAGGATATAAAGGAGATCACTACATTTCCCTATGTGGTCGTGCAGCTTGGATATATTGACAAAGACGTCTTGTTTGATTGAGGAGGAGAGATATGGAGCTGATCAGAAAACCGATCCATTATACGCAGGAGGGAAAGAGCATCTTCGACCAGTTTTATCTGGACGAGGATTACAATGTACCGGACCAGAAGGAGGATGTACAGCGGATCATCCAGGGAAAAGCCGAGCTAAGGACAGAGGATATCCGGCCGGTGGAAAATTATGTAAAGATCACGGGCAAAGTGTATTTTACAATCTTGTACATGACGTCCTCAGGGGACTCGAAGCCTGCCGTGCTGGAAGGAAAACTGCCATTTGAAGAGATGGTGTATGCGGAGAGCGACGGGAACGAGTCGTTCTATCTAAGAAATGTAAGGACGGAATTCACAGCAGCCGTTGTTCATTCGCGGAAGCTGGGGCTGAAGATCATGGCCGAGATCGAGATCGGGAGAGAGTGGATCAGGGACGAGGAGCTGACTGAAAATATTGACAGTGACATACCAATCTATCGAAAAACCCGGAAAATGAACCTGCTCCGTCTGGCGGTGTCGAAGAAAGATACATACCGGATCAAGGAAGAGGTTACGCTGCCGGGAACAAAGGAAAGCATCGGTCAGCTTCTGCTCACGGATATCAGTGTGAGAAAACTGGATATCCGGACGGGACAGGATGAGATCCTGCTCAGAGGCGAGATGCTCGTATTCTGCATGTATCTGTCCGCCGAGGAGAAAGCGGACTGGATCGAGCAGAGTGTGCCTTTTGAGGGACGGGTCCTGTGCGACGGCGTATCCGAGAATATGTACTACCATATCCAGCATTCTCTGGAAGATACGCTGGCTGATATCCGGCTGGATGAAGACGGGGAAATGCGTGTCATGGGAATCGAAGCTACTCTTGCGCTCAGGATGAACATTTATGAAGAGGAAGAATCGGAAATACTGAGCGATATGTATTCTCTGGAACAGCAGTGTGTATTCGACACGCAGGATACCGTTCTGGAGGAACTCCTGATGCAGAATCAGTCCAAATGCAAAATAGCGGAAAGACTGTCTCTGCCGGAGCTGAAAGAAGACGTCCTGCAGATCCTCCACAGCAGAGGCAGCATCCAGGTGGAGAGCGAACAGCATACGTCGGAGGGAATACAGATCGAGGGTATCCTTCATCTGTCTTTTCTGTATCTGCGGGGTGATGATGCGGAACCTTACGGAAGCTGGCAGGGGATGATCCCGTTTTCCTGGCTGATCGAATATTCCAATATGCCGGAGAAAGTGAGCAGCAGTCTTTCTTATCATGTAGAGCAGCTGGCCGTAACACTGGCAGGAAGCGAGGCAGTTGAAGTCAAAGCTATTTTGTCGTTTGATGTATTCCTGCGCAGGCTTATGCCTGTCGGGATGATCACGGAAGTCCGTATGGAACCTCTTGATATGGAAGAACTGTCAGAGCGCCCGGGAATCGTCGGGCATATTGTGCAAAATGGCGAAGATCTCTGGAGCCTGGCTAAAAAATATATGACAACGATCGACGGAATCAGGGAAATAAATGGGCTAAATGATGAAAAAGTCTCACCAGGGGATAAACTATTGATTTTTAAGGAAAATGTGAGTATACTGTAAGCACACTGTATACAAGATACAGAACACAGTATTAATAAGTCAACAGTCAGATGAGCTGAACTGTTGCATAGTATGGAGGACACAGGATGAATCAGATCGAATTAAAAGCACTTGCTAAGATCAATCTGGGCTTGGATGTACTTGGAAGAAGAGAGAACGGCTATCATGATGTGCGCATGATCATGCAGTCGATCTATTTATATGATGAAGTAAAGATAGAGAAGAAAGACACACCGGGAATCGAGGTGGCGACAAACCTGAGATATCTGCCTGTCGGTGAAGATAATATTGCATACAAAGCGGCAGAACTGCTGAAAGAAGAGTTCCATATCAGCAAAGGTGTGAAGATCACTTTGAAAAAGCACATTCCCGTGGCAGCAGGGCTCGCAGGGGGAAGCTCCAATGCAGCCGCGGTGCTGTTCGGGATGAACCGGATGTTCCGGCTTGGTCTTTCACAGAAGGACCTGATGGAGCGCGGGGTGAAGCTGGGTGCAGACGTCCCGTACTGCATCATGCGCGGGACAGTTCTGGCAGAGGGAATCGGCGAGGAATTGAAGGTGCTTCCTGCTATGCCGAAATGTACGGTCCTGATCGCGAAGCCTCCGATCAGTGTGTCTACAAAGACGGTTTACGAGGCGCTGGATTCAAAAGAGATCACAGAACATCCGGATATCGACGGGATCATAGAAGGGCTGGAGCAGCAGGATCTGAAGAAGATCGCGGGCTGCATGGGAAATGTCCTTGAGGATGTTACGATTCCGATGCATCCGGTCATCGATGAGATCAAGCAGGTAATGAAAGATGCCGGCGCGCTGGGCGCAATGATGAGCGGCAGCGGGCCGACTGTATTCGGGCTGTTTGAGAGCCGGGCAGGAGCACGTGAAGCTCAGAGACGCATCAGGGAAAAAGCACTGACCAGGCAGGTCTATGTGACGAATATACACAGTGTGAGGAGGAATCACAATGCCGATTGATTTTGAAGTTACGATGAATGAATATCTTCCGCTGCGGGACGTAGTATTCAATACTCTGCGGAGGGCGATCCTGCGAGGAGAATTAAAGCCGGGCGAGCGTCTGATGGAAATCCAGCTCGCCAACAAACTGGGAGTGAGCCGCACGCCGATCCGGGAGGCAATCCGCAAGCTGGAGCTGGAGGGGCTTGTGCTCATGATTCCCAGGAAAGGTGCGGAAGTTGCCGAGATCACGGAGAAAAATCTGCGGGATGTGCTCGAAGTCCGGGGGGCTTTGGAAGAGCTGGCAGTCCAGCTCGCCTGCGAGAGGATGGACAATGAGAAATTGAAAGAGCTCCACGCAGCCGCGGATCATTTCCGGGAGATACTGGACAGCGACGACATCACGGCTATCGGCGAGGCGGATGAGGCATTTCACGATGTGATCTTTGCAGCCACGGACAATGACCGTCTGATCCAGCTTTTGAACAACTTAAGAGAGCAGATGTACCGTTACCGCATTGAGTATCTGAAGAAAAAAGAGTGCCATCCCCAGCTGCTGGAAGAACATGCGGCGATCATGAAAGCAATCGAGGAACATGATAAAGAAAAGGCGACGCAGATCACGATCCAGCATATCGCCAATCAGGCGGATACTGTGGTGGATACACTGCGGCACCGATGAAAGATGTATATTTCGCTGAGATTTGTCCATACTCTCCATATCAGGTGAAAAGATATGGAGGAATTACATATGGATATGTCAGAGAGAATTTATAGAGGGATTGAGAAACACGCCGTAAAGATCTGCTTTGTACTCGCAGTCATTCTGGCAGCGCTGATCACAACAGGAGTATATTTCAGAGTGGATGCAGCGGCGCAGGAAAGGCTTCAGGAGCATCTGGCGCAGGAAGTGCTGCGGTTCCATGTGCTGGCTAACAGCGACAGTGACGAAGATCAGGAGCTGAAGCTGCAGGTGAGGGATGCAGTCCTTAAATATATGGAAGAAAATATGCCTGAGGAAGACAGCGCCGATGCAGTAAAAGACTGGGCGCGGGCGCATATCGACGAGATAAAGGATGTGAGCCGGGGGATCATTGCAGAAGCCGGGGCAGAGTATCCGGTGAGTGCGGCGGTGACAACCTGCTGGTTCCCGGATAAAAGCTATGGGGACGTTACATTTCCGGCAGGAAATTATGAGGCGCTCCGCATTGAAATCGGCGAGGCAGAGGGTCATAACTGGTGGTGTGTGCTCTACCCTGGGCTCTGCTTTATGGATACCGTAAATGCAGTTGTGCCGGATGAGGGAAAAGAAAAGTTAAAAAACGTTTTGACGGAAGAGGAGTATTCCAGAGTTACGGCTGATACAGATTTTAAGATCAGCTGGTTTTTCTGGTAAATATAGAAAGATGACAGAATTTTTGATCAGACATTTTATAAAAGATTATAAGGACGTGGAGAAGATATCCGTGCGGACCGCATATGGAGTGCTGGCCAGCATTGTGGGTATCTTCTGCAATGTTTTTTTATTTGCAGTAAAATTTGTGGTAGGGCTTGTGCTGCACAGTGTGTCCGTTACGGCGGATGCATTTAACAATTTATCAGATGCAGGATCGTCTATCATCAGCTTTGTCGGAGTGAAGATGGCAGAGAAGCCCGCGGACAAAGACCATCCTTTCGGCCACGGGCGGATCGAGTACATAGCAGCGCTTGTCGTATCATTCCTTGTACTTGAAGTGGGCTTTACATTTCTGAAAGATTCTTTCGGAAAGATCCTGCATCCGGAGATAATGAATTTCCAGATTGTTTCGGTCGTTATCCTGATCCTGTCCATAGCCGTAAAGCTGTGGCTCGGCCTGTTCAACCGGAAACTGGGAGAGAAGATCGAATCTAAAGTGATGATGGCTGTATTTACTGATTCCATGGGTGATGTGATCACTACGTCGGCTACGATCCTGTCTCTGATCTTTTTCGCAGTGACAGGAATCAATATCGACGGAATCGTGGGGGTGGGCGTCGCGCTTGTCGTTATGTGGGCCGGCGTGGGTATTGCGAGAGATACGCTGGAGCCCCTGATCGGACAGGCGATCGACCCGGAAGTATATGAGGAAATCAAACATTTCGTCGAGAAATATGACGGGATCGAAGGAACCCACGATCTGATCGTACATAATTATGGTCCGGGACGCAGTATGGCATCCATCCATGCAGAGGTGCCTAATGACGTGGATATCGAGCAGTCCCACGAGATTATTGACCGGATTGAGCGGGAGGCAGCGAAAGAACTTGGGATTTTCCTTGTGATCCATATGGATCCGGTGGAAATGCGAAATAAAAAAATCCTGCGGATCAAAGAGACGGCAGTCAGGATACTGCACGACCTGGATCCTCTGTGCAGCCTTCACGATTTCCGTGTGGTACACGGCGAGCATCAGATCAATCTGATCTTTGACATGGTCGTGCCAATCGACTATGATGAGAAGAAGAAAGAGGACCTGTCCCTGAGAATGGCTGAACGGATGAAAGGGGCAGATTCAAGATATGAGTGTGTGATCACCGTGGAGTCCGATTACGTGGCTCAGGGCGGTTCCGATGAAAAATGACAAAACCAGGGCTTGGAATAAGGAGTGACGTAAGATGACAGAGAGTGTAATGACATTGGGAGCGAAAAGCAAAGGAAGATATGAATTTGACGGCAGGGTCCGCTACAGTGAGATCGACCACAGAGGGACAATGACGCTGCCGGCCCTGATCAATTATTTTCAGGACGCAAGTACATTCCAGTCGGAAGCAATCGGCCTCGGTATGGACAGGCTGAAACATGACAAGAAAGCATGGGTGCTCTCTTACTGGCAGGTTATCGTAGAACGCTATCCCCAAATGTGCGAGAAGATCACTACTGGGACATTTGCCACGGAGTTCAAAGGTCTCTACGGAAATCGTAACTTCTATATGAAAGACGAATCGGGGGAAATGATCGCCCGGGCCAATTCCATCTGGGTGTTTATGGATCTGGAGAAAGGCAGGCCGGCGCGCCCGACAGCAGAGCATATCGACCCGTATGGCACATGCGAACCACTGGACATGCCTTATGAGGGAAGGAAGATCGCACTGCCGGAACAGAGCGAGACCGGAGAGCCCTTCCCGGTGCGGAAATATCATATTGATACGAATGAACATGTCAATAACTGCCAGTATGTGCAGATGGCGCTGGAGATGGTGCCGGGAGATATACAGGTACGGCAGCTGAGAGTGGATTATAAAAAATCCGCGGTGCTCGGAGATATGATCTATCCGAGGCTGACCGCGGAGCAGGAACGCACGGTGGTGGAACTGTGTGATGCAGACGGGAAAGCGTATGCGATCGTGGAGATGAAATAAAGAAAATGAATAAAACAATGCAGGCAATCCTCCAGGCGCTCTCCTACGGCGGTATTGAAGTAGAGTCGGCCAGGTGGATCGCAGATCTGAAAAAACTGGATCCGATGAGGATCTTTGTAAAGAAACTGGATATCGAAATATATAATGAAGAATATAAAGTACCGGTCCGCCTGTATTTCGCTGACGAGGCATCCATGGAATCCGGAAATGAAAATGTCCCTGTGATCTTGTTCTTCCACGGGGGAGGCTGGACGACGGAGAGTGTGGAAACCTATGACCGGGTCTGTTCACGCATGGCGCAGTCCATCGGGCAGCTGGTGGTCTCCGTGGAGTACAGGCTTGCTCCGGAACACCGGTTCCCTGTGGGATTCGAGGACTGCTATGCAGCGGCCAAAGCACTTTTTGCCGGTGAGATCCTGCCGGGAATACGGCCGGAGCAGATCACTGTCATGGGAGACAGTGCGGGAGGAAATCTCGCCGCGGCTGTATGTATGAAAGCGAGAGATACAGGAGACTTCAGACCACAGCGCCAGATCCTTATTTATCCGGCGCTGAGTAACTGCTATACAGAAGATTCGCCTTATGAATCCGTGCGGACGAACGGGACAGGTTATCTGTTGACAAGCGAGAAGATGGCAGATTATCTTGGATTATATGAGAGTAAGCCTGAAGACAGGGAAAATCCTTATTTCGCCCCGCTGTGTGCAGAGGATTATACTGCGCTTCCGGATACGCTGATCCTGACGGCCGAGTTTGATCCCTTAAGAGACGAGGGAGAAGAATACGGGCGGCGGATGAGACAGGCGGGATGCAGGGTGCGCATCGAGAGGATCGAGGGGGCGCTGCACGGATATTTCGCTCTTGGAATCCAGCATTTATATGTGCAGGAGAGTTTCAGGCATATTAACCGGTTCCTGAGTGTGGAACGGGCATTGAATGAACAAAGACTGTAGATCGGAAAGGAAAGGGGGACAGGCAGGGTGAAAGAAAAACGGCAGAGACGATGGAGAAAACTCGATAATGCCGCACAGGCATTTCCGGCGGCTGCCGGGAAGAAGGACTCCAGGGTATTCCGGTTCTACTGTGTCTTGAAAGAGACGGTAGATGCGGATACTCTGCAGCGTGCACTGGATCTGACTATGGAGAAATATCCTCTCTTCCGGTCTGTGCTGCGCAAAGGCCTGTTCTGGTTCTATATGGAGCCGAGGAAGCTCCCTGCGCTTGTCAGGGAGGAAGACAGGCCGCCATGCAGCCGGATCTATGTCCCCGACCAGAAAAGGCTGCTCTTTGAAGTTACCTACTATAAGAACAGGATCAATCTGGAAGTATTTCACGGGCTGACAGACGGAACAGGCGCCATGCAGTTCCTAAAAGAGCTTGTGAGAAATTATCTGACGCTTACATATCCGGGACATGAGTTCCCGGAGGCAGACGGGGGAGAAACACTGACAGACAGTGATTATGAGGAGGACAGTTTCTCGCAGTATTATACAGGGAAGAAAAGCAGAAGCAAAAAATCCCGTAAAGCGTTTCAACTCAGGGGTGAACGGCTGGAGCAGGCGGAGATGCAGATCACGGAGCTCATACTTTCTGCATCGGAAGTCCACAAAAAAGCAAAAGAATACGGAGTTTCGGTGACAGCTTATCTTGCCGCGGCATTTCTCTATGCGATATATGAGGAAGTGCCCAAAAGCGGACTGAAACGTCCGTTATCACTTATGATCCCGGTAAACCTGAGGAACTTCTTCCCCTCAGGATCTATGACAAATTTCTGGAGCTGGATCGAGACAGCCCTGGATTTTGGTGAAAATACAAAGCTGGAAGATGTTATCGGAAAAATGAAAGAGATGTTCGGAAAGGATTCTGTAGAAAAGGAAATTTCCGGACGGATGAATGATCTGGTGCGGCTTGAAAAGAATCCGTTTCTGCGAGCGGTCCCGCTGGAGATCAAGAACCTGTTCCTGCTGGCGGGGACAACTCTTGGCGGCCGCAGCGTAACTGCGGTGTATTCCAATATGGGACGTATCCAGATGGCGGATACATATGAGGATTATATCGAACGTTTCGGTTTCTTCGCAAGCACGGATAAGATGCAGATGTGCTCCTGCTCATATGGAGATACCATGGTGCTGGGGCTTACTTCGAAGATCATAGATCCAAATATATGCAGAAACTTTGTAAGCATACTGAAACGCGACGGGATTGAATGTCATATACAGGAGAACGATTTCCCGGGATATCAGGAAAAACCGTCCAGAAGAGCTCTTATGGGACTTAAGATTTTTTCGTTTACATGTACCGCGGCGGTCGTGATCTGCTGGATGCTTAACTACCTTCTGACGTTTGGGCGCTGGTGGGCAGGCTATGTGACAGCAGGAGTATTCTGCACATGGCTGCTCATTATGGTCGGTTACCGTAAGAGGAAGAATCCTCTGAAAAACGGGATGTGGCAGCTGGTCATTGTGACAGCAGGTTCTCTTCTGTGGGATGTCTTTACCGGATGGCAGGGGTGGTCTGTGGATTTTGTCATCCCTCTGGCAATACTTGTAAATATGCTGTCTATGGTGATCATCTCGGCTGCGGGGAAAATGGAAGTGGCGGAATATCTTTTCTATCTGGTGCAGGCAGGAGCGTGCGGGCTTATCCCGTTTATCCTTCTGATCGCAGGTGCGGTGTCGGTGCCTTATCCTTCTGTCATATGTTCCGGCGTCAGCCTGCTTTTTCTGCTGGGACTTGTGCTCTTTAAATGGAAAGATTTTGTCAGGGAAGTACAGAAAAAATTCCGCGTCTGAAAGCCGGACTATAGTCCGGCCAGCACATCCTCCAGCACTTCTTCTACTGAGTCTGTCACATATTTGGCGTGGCCTGCGATGCCGGGCGCCGCGTTTGACATGGCATAACCGTATCCGGCGAGCTCCAGCATTTCTACGTCATTGTACTGGTCTCCGAACGCCATGCATTCTTCGGGTTTTACACCAAAGAGGTCCATCATTGTCTGCAGGGCAGTGCCTTTGTTGTATCCTGGTACAATGAAGTCAATCCAGATATTTCCCGATGTGACGACTTTGACAGCCGGGGAAAACATTTCCTGCAGATGCTTCAGGCAGGGACCGAGATCATGGGATTGCATATTTGCGATAGCGAGTTTGAGAAACGGTCCCTCGACTTTCGTAATGTCATCCACGATTTCAGTTGTATTGTGCATTACATTTACGATATGGTTGACAAAAGCAGGGTCATTGTCCTCGATCAGACAAGTATCCTCGCGGGATGCAACGATCTCGTAACCGGGTTCCTTTTTGATTTCATGCATGATCCTGTAAGCCAGATCGTCCGGTATAATGCCCCGGGAGATGACTTTCCCCTGATGAATGCAGATTGAACCGTTTTCAGCAATATAGGATATCTCATCTTTGATATCGGCAAAGAGCCGGCGTTCGTTGTCATACTGGCGCCCGCTTGCCGCAACAAAGCGGATCCCCTTCTCTGTAATCCTGTGTATCAGATCTATCGTGTAAGACGACAGCTCCTGCGCTCCGTTGTGGAGAAGGGTGCCGTCCAGATCGCTTGCAATTAATTTGATCATAAAGAATCCTCCGTAACAGGTCATAGTTGAAATACAACATTGATATCGCAGTTCGCTCTTCCTGAAGCGATATCAGTGCCAGATTCAGTATAACTGAAAAAAAAAGCAGAGTAAAGAGAGGAAGAGAAACTTTGACATATACCTTCGACATGTTTGGCTGAGGGAACTGTAACAGAAAAGAAATACTTGTAACTATTTTGTAATAGTAATATAATGGAAACGTGGCGGGATGCGAGATGAAATTTCTTGTTCCGGCATAAATATAATTGAAAAGTAAGAGGACTATGATTATGGGAAAATATTTTGGGACCGATGGATTCCGCGGTGAGGCAAATGTAGTACTTACAGTGGAACATGCATTTAAGGTAGGGCGTTACCTGGGATGGTATTTCGGGCAGGATCACAAGGCCAGAGTTGTGATCGGAAAGGACACAAGAAGAAGCAGTTATATGTTTGAGTATGCTCTGGCAGCAGGAATCACCGCGTCAGGAGCAGATGCATACCTTCTTCACGTGACGACGACTCCGAGTGTATCATATGTCGTAAGGACAGAAGATTTCGACTGTGGTATTATGATCTCAGCAAGCCATAACCCGTTCTATGACAACGGTATTAAGGTTATTAACAGTGCCGGACATAAGATGGAAGCAGAAGTTGAAGATAAGATCGAAGCATATATCGACGGTGAGATCGAGGAACTTCCGCTTGCAACCAAAGAAAATATCGGACGCACCATCGATTATTCCGCAGGAAGAAACCGCTATATCGGGCATCTGATCTCTATTGCGACCCGTTCATTTAAAGATATGCGCATCGGTCTCGACTGCGCGAACGGAAGTTCATTTGCCATAGCAAAGAGCGTGTTCGATGCACTTGGCGCAAAGACATATGTGATCAATAACGAGCCTGACGGAACAAACATCAACACGAACTGCGGTTCTACTCATATCAATGTGCTTCAGGAATTTGTCAAAGAGAAAAAACTGGATGTCGGCTTTGCTTATGACGGAGATGCAGACAGATGTATCGCAGTAGATGAAAACGGAAACGTAGTAGACGGCGACCGTATCATGTATGTATGCGGCAAGTATCTGATGGAGCAGGGACGCCTTGAGGGAAATACGATTGTAACGACGGTAATGTCCAATCTGGGACTCTACAAAGCCTGTGATAAGATCGGCATGAAATATGAGCAGACAGCAGTGGGTGACAAATACGTATACGAAAATATGTTGAAGAACGGTTTTGTGCTCGGAGGCGAGCAGTCAGGACATATCATCTTCAGCAAGCATGCGAGAACCGGCGACGGTATACTTACCTCACTGATGATCATGGAAGTAATGCTTGAGAAGAAACAGACGCTTGGAAAACTGGCGGATGAGGTTAAGATCTTCCCGCAGGTTCTGAAAAATGTCCGCGTAAAAGACAAGAAAACTGCAAGAGAGAATCCGGCAGTTGTAGAAGCAGTCCAGAAAGCAGCAGATGCACTGGGGACTGACGGACGCATCCTCGTCCGCGAAAGCGGCACTGAGCCAGTGATCCGTGTCATGGTAGAGGCGGCATCGGACGAAATCTGCGAGAAATACGTGGATAGTGTCGTTGATGTCATCAAAGCAGAAGGATTGACAGAGTAATTTGTATTTTCCGTACTAACAAAGTATCCGCCGGGAGACAGGTATTGTTATCGCACCC
>DYCJ01000180.1 GCA_019418195.1 Clostridiales bacterium
CACTAGAACTTATAATTATGCAAGAGAAAATTATAAAAAGAATAATATGCATAAAATGCGCAAAAAATGTATAAAAATACAATATTGTCACGAATATATTGTATTTTTTAAAAAACTTGATGTATATCCGGTGAAAAAGCAGTATAATGATTCTGTAGCATGTAAATTTGTGCCCTTGAAAACAGGGCGGCAGATCAAAAATAAATTTTAACATCAGGAGGCAGTTATGGACTACGCAAAAGAATCATTGAAAATGCACTATGAACTGAAAGGAAAGATCGAGGTTACCAGCCGTGCGGCGGTAGATTCCAAGGAGGCGTTGAGCCTTGCTTATACACCGGGAGTTGCACAGCCCTGTCTGGAGATCCAGAAAGATATCAATAAGAGCTTCGATCTGACAAGACGCTGGAATACAGTTGCGGTCATCACAGACGGAACAGCAGTGCTGGGACTTGGAGATATCGGACCGGAGGCAGGTATGCCGGTTATGGAAGGAAAGTGTGTACTGTTCAAAGAGTTCGGCGGCGTGGACGCAATCCCGCTCTGTGTCAGATCACATGATGTGGATGAGATCGTGAAAGCCGTAAGCCTTTTTGCAGGGAGCTTCGGAGGTATCAATCTGGAGGATATCTCGGCTCCGAGATGTTTTGAAATCGAGTAGAGACTGAAAGAGTGCTGTGATATTCCGGTATTCCATGATGACCAGCATGGTACTGCAGTTATCACTCTTGCAGGAATGATCAATGCACTGAAGCTTGTAGGTAAGAAGATCGAGGACATCAAGATCGTAACCTCAGGTGCAGGTGCGGCAGGTATCGCTATCATCAGACTGCTTATGTCCATGGGACTTAAGAACGTTATCATGACAGACCGTCATGGAGCAATTTACGAAGGAAGAGATTATCTGAATCCGATCAAAGAGGAAATGGCAAAGATCACGAACTTCAACCATGAGAAAGGTACTCTGGCAGAGGTGATCAAGGGCGCAGATGTATTTATCGGAGTATCCGCACCGGGTACACTGACACAGGATATGGTGCGCAGCATGGCAAAAGATCCGATCATCTTTGCATGCGCGAATCCGACGCCGGAAATCTTCCCGGATGAGGCGAAAGCGGCAGGAGCAGCAGTCGTATCCACCGGAAGAAGCGATTTCCCGAACCAGGTAAACAACGTACTGTGCTTCCCGGGAATCTTCCGTGGAGCTCTCGATGTGCGCGCATCCGATATCAATGATGAGATGAAAGTTGCAGCAGCATATGCTATCGCAGGTCTGGTAAGCGACGAAGAGCTGAATCCGGATTATATCCTTCCGGCAGCATTTGATCCGCGTGTAAAAGATGCTGTTGCAAAAGCGACAGCTGAGGCGGCAAGAAAGAGCGGCGTGGCAAGGATTTAAGTATTTCTATCGAGCAGAAACTTCATATAATTAACAGCAGCGGAGGGAATTTCCGATAAAAGGAAATTCCCTCCGCTGCTGTTTGGAAGTCTTAAGAAAAACTTCATAATATTCTTTCTAAAATATTCCAATTCATCCCTTAAAATCAAAAGAAATTATGCAAAGGAGAGGGGGAGAATGCGATAGAAGCGATCACTGTAAAAAACCTCTACAAATTGTACCGCGTGGGAGATTCCGCCGTCCGGGCCCTGGACGGAGTGAGCTTCGAGATACACAGGGGCGAGTTCTGTGCGATCGTCGGCACCAGCGGATCCGGGAAATCAACACTTCTCAACATGCTGGCAGGGCTTGAGCGGCCTACAAAGGGCGAAGTTGTTATAAACGGAAGCCATATAGAGAAGATGGGAGAAGATGACCTTGTACGGTTCCGCAGGGAAAATGTCGGTTTTATTTTTCAGTCTTTTCATCTCATCGGAACGATGAATGCACTGGAAAATGTCGCCCTGCCACTTATGTTCCGCGGAGAAGCGCCAAAGTCGAGGCTGAAAAAAGCAGACAGGATGCTGAACCTGGTGGGATTGAGCAGGCACAAGAAACACATGCCGAACCAGATGTCAGGAGGCCAGCAGCAGAGAGTAGGTGTTGCAAGGGCTCTTGTAGCAGATCCGGCGATCATTTTTGCTGATGAACCGACTGGAAATCTGGATTCCCACACATCGGAAGATGTGATGCGGCTCATGCGGAAAGTTGTGCAGGAGCAGGGTAAGACGCTTGTGATGGTGACACATGATGACCACCTGGCGGAATATGCGGACAGAGTATTCCATATTATTGATGGAAAAATTGTAAAGATTGACGTGAACACACCTGAAATATGCGATGGAGGAGAAAGGGTATGAAACAATTAAAAAGAGCGGGGGCGATGCTGCTGTGCATGATTTTTGCTATATGTATGCTCATGCCGATGGGCGCCCGCGCAGAGGAAGAGGGAACACAGGGGACAAAAGTATTAAATCAGATCACATTGAGTGTGGGCGATGAGCAGAAGACGCCTGTCTACAAAGCCGGGGAAAAGGCGGAGCTCAAGATCAATGTACTGAACAAAGGGAATATGGACGCGCAGAATGTCACGATCGCGCCGGTGATATCCAGCACGGACGAGTGGCCTTTTGATATGGAACAGCTGAATTACGAACAGAGTCTCGGGACAATTCCGTCCGGTTCGAAGATGACAGCTACGTGGGGCGGCGGTGATGATAAACTGACCGTGAGATCTGATGTGACAGGAAAATCTTATAAACTGACATTCAGGCTTACATATGATGATGGGGAAAAATTATACGAAACAGACCGGTATGTTTTTGTGAAGACAGAGGCAAAGAAAAACACATCCGGCAGTGAAAACACCGATAAAGGAGAGGGCGGTTCACAGTCCGGCGGACCGACAGATAAAGGTGACGGTGGAAATACCGGTAAAGACCAGACCAACAGCGGTGGTGCAGACGGCAGCGTGCCTTCATCCGGCGGAGACGTCTATGACGGCGGCATATACAACAGCGACCCTGTTCCGACAGGAGGGGGATCTTCAGGTTCCGGTGACGGATCTGTACCCCGTGTCATTGTTACAGGATTTGATACGGATCCGGGGACGGTGAAAGCGGGAAGCAATTTTAAGCTGGTGATCCACCTGAAAAATACATCCAAAAAGACAGCGGTCAAAAACATGCTTTTTGATCTGCAGGCACCTGCATCCGGGACGGATGAAGCTGCAGAAGCGCCGGCATTTCTGCCGGTTTCGGGTTCCAGTTCGATCTATCTGGAAGGGATACCGGCGGACGGAACAAAGGACATTTCCATCGATCTGAACAGCCGGGCTGATCTGATCCAGAAACCGTACAGCATTACGATGACGATGAAATACGAGGATAGTAATGCCACACAGTTCGAGGGAGAGTCCAGCCTTGCCATCCCTGTGACACAGGAGGCGAGATTTGAATTCAGCGAAATCAAGATCATGCCTGATACGGTAGCAGTGTACGAAGAGGCAAATATCACATGCAGTCTGTACAATCTCGGACGGGTAAAAATGTACAATGTAAAAGCGAAGTTTGAAGGAGATGCGATCGAGGGTGAAGAACAGTTTATCGGGAATCTGGAGTCGGGAGCTACGGGGACGGTCGACAGTATCGTGACAGCCGTTGCGGAATCCTATGAGGAGTCCAACTGTAAACTTGTTTTAACCTATGAAGATGATTCCGGCAAGGAATATTCGGTGGAACAGCCATTTACGATGACGGTCACGGCAGAGATGGAGCCGGCAGAGATGGAGATGATGACTGACATACCAGAGGAGACAGGAAGCCCGGCCGGCCCTGTCATCGCAATCATAGCTGTTGTCGCTGTGGCAGCGGCCGTTGTGGCAGTTGTAGTGCTGAAACGAAGAAAGAAAAGGATCCAGTCGTCGGAAGGGGAGGGGTTGTTTGATGAGGTGGAGCGATTTACTGAGGATGAGCGCAGGCAGCCTTAAACGGCGGAAACTGCGGGCGTTCCTGACGATCCTTGGCGTGGTGATCGGAACGGCATCCATCGTTGTCATGATCTCCCTTGGTCTGGGACTGCAGCAGTCTATGTATGAACAGATGGAGCTTGATGGCGGTACGACGGGTCTTACTGTCACAGGAAAGTCTGATGACGGGATGATGAACAGTTACAGCACCGGTATGAGTGATCAGGAAGAAACGAAGAAATATATTACTGATGAAACTATCAAGGAGCTTAAAACACTGGAACATGTAAAAAGTGCAGATCCGGTACTCGATTTTTCAGCGCTTGCACTGAAAGGAAAGTATGAGGGATATATTCAGCTTTATGGTATGACTCCGGAGGCGATGCAGCGTTTGAATCTTGAACTTGAACCAGGCGGCAGACTGCCGGATCCGGACAGTCCGGAGCTGGAACTCGTGTTCGGGAATATGGTACTTGTCGACTTCACTGAAAAAGGTACGGGAAGCGGATACTGGGATACCGGCGAACTCCCTGATATCGATCTTCAGAAAGATAAACTTTTCGTGATCCTGGATCAGGACAGTTACTACCAGACTCAGAGTACACCTGATATAGGAGATGCGGGATCGTCCGACAGCGGTGAGAGCGGCAGCGGGAACACGGTGAGGACGCCTAAAAAATATGTCCTTGGTGCCTGCGGCGTTATTGCGGGCGGACCAGATACCTACAATGCCAATTCGTATAAAGTTCTCTGTGATATTTATAAATTAAAAGAATATATCCAGAAGGAATTCAGAGGACGTACGATTCCGGGACAGCCGACGACGCAGGGCGGGAAGCCTTACAGGCAGTTCGTATATTCGTCAGCGTCTCTTCAGGCAGATGATATGGAGAATGTAGAGGAGCTGGCACAGACGATCCGGAGCCTTGGGTATGATGTATATACCAATGTGGAGTATATCAATGGTATGAAGAAGACGCTTGGCATGGTCCAGGCAGTGCTCGGGGGGATCGGAGCAGTCTCCCTGCTCGTTGCTGCGATCGGTATCGCCAACACGATGATGATGGCCATCTACGAACGGACGAAAGAGATCGGCGTTATGAAAGTGATCGGGTGCAGTCTGAAGAATATCCGGCAGCTCTTTCTGCTGGAAGCCGCTTTTATCGGATTTATCGGCGGAGTTGCAGGAAACGTCCTAAGCCTTATCATCTCAGGGGTCATAAATGTTCTTGTTTCGGGAGAAAGCCTGTGGGGAACAGAAGGTAATATTTCTTATATTCCTGTCTGGCTCATGCTTGCATCTATGGGCTTTGCGGTGCTCGTGGGGATGGCGGCAGGATACTTCCCGGCAGTCCGTGCAATGAAATTAAGCCC
>DYCJ01000181.1:0-2117 GCA_019418195.1 Clostridiales bacterium
CTGTAACCAGATGGCCTCTTCTGTTGAGAAGGTCCGCCGCCGCCAGCCCGGACGGTCCGGAACCGATGACAGCTACTTTTTTACCTGTGCGCACTTTCGGCGGACGGGCTTTTGCGTAACCTTTCTCATATGCATTTTCAATGATGGCATATTCGTTGCTCTTTGACGCCACCGGATCCTGATTGAGTCCGCAAGTACATGCATTCTCACAGAGAGCCGGACATACCCGGGAAGTAAACTCCGGGAAGTTATTTGTCTTCGCCAGACGGTAATATGCCTCCTCCCAGTTGCCGTTGTAGATCAGATCGTTCCACTCCGGCACAAGGTTATGTAACGGGCATCCGCTGGCCATCCCCATCAGATTTAAGCCTGACTGGCAGAACGGCACGCCGCACGCCATGCACCGCGCCCCCTGCAGTTCCTGTTCCTCTTTCGGAAGAGGCGTGTAGAACTCATTAAAATGCTTAATTCTCTCAAGCGGCTGTTCCGCTGTCTTGTCTTTTCTTGCATAATCCATAAATCCTGTCGGTTTTCCCACTTTTTCGCGCCTCCTATCTTCCATTTTTGATCTTATTGAATGCTTCGATCTGGGCTTTTTCCCTGCTCAGTCCCTTTTCTTCCATCTGGAAGATCGCGGCCATCATCTTCTCGTAATCTTCCGGGATGATCTTCTTGAATTTCGGAAGATAATCTTCAAAGTGATCCAGGATCCGTTTGCCCACTTCTGAGTTCGTATATGATACGTGCTCCTGGATCATGCCCTTTAACTCCTGCACGTCATATTTGTCAGTCACGCGCTGGATCTTGACCATAGCTTTATTGACTCTTGTATAGAGCGTGCTGTCCATATCAAGGACATATGCGATACCGCCGCTCATACCTGCCGCGAAGTTCTTGCCGACTTTTCCGAGCACAACGACACATCCGCCGGTCATATATTCACAGCCGTGGTCGCCCACGCCCTCTACAACCGCACGCACACCGGAGTTTCTTACACAGAAACGCTCTCCTGCAACGCCGCCTACAAATGCCTTTCCGCTTGTTGCTCCGTAGAATGCAACGTTTCCTATTATAATGTTCTCATCGGATTTAAACTTCGTTCCGTTAGGCGGGCATACGACAAGCTTTCCTCCGGACAAACCTTTCCCAAAGTAATCGTTGCTGTCCCCGACAAGCTCCAGTGTCAGTCCTTTCGGAATAAATGCACCGAAGCTCTGTCCGCCTGCACCTTTACACTTGATCACGAAGCTGTCGTCTTCCAGTCCTTCCGGATATCTCCTTGTGATCTCAGAGCCGAAGATCGTACCAAATGTACGGTCGGTATTGGTGACATCGATCTCAAGGCCTCTCTTCTGCCCTTTCTCCAGTGCAGGAAGAAGCTGTTTTACAAGGACTTTCTCATCCAGTGTCTTCTCAAGCTCAAAGTCAAACACTTTCTTGGGATTGAAGATCATGCCTTTCTTCTGCTTCGCATATGGATTGTACAGCACACCGGAGAGATCCAGTGTCGCCGCACGATCAGAAGTCGGCTCGTCTTTTACTTTCAGCAGGTCTGTGCGTCCCACCAGTTCATCTACCGTGCGCACGCCCAGTTTCGCCATATATTCCCTCAGCTCTTCCGCGATAAAACGCATGAAGTTCATTACATATTCCGGTTTTCCCGCAAAGCGTTTTCTAAGTTCCGGGTTCTGTGTCGCAACACCGACCGGACAGGTATCCAGATTGCAGACACGCATCATGACACATCCCATGGTCACAAGCGGAGCTGTAGCGAATCCAAACTCTTCCGCTCCGAGCAGTGCTGCAATGGCAACATCTCTTCCGCTCATGAGCTTTCCGTCCGTCTCTATGCGGACACGCTCACGCAGGCCGTTCTGGATCAATGTCTGGTGTGTCTCTGCAAGTCCCAGCTCCCACGGAAGTCCCGCATTCTGGATAGAGCTCCTCGGCGCCGCTCCCGTTCCTCCGTCATAACCGGAGATCAGTATCACACCTGCGCCTGCCTTCGCCACACCTGCTGCTACAGTTCCGACACCTGCTTCAGATACAAGTTTTACAGAGATACGCGCCTTTTTATTGGCATTTTTCAAGTCATAGATCAGCTGCGCCAAGTCCTC
>DYCJ01000181.1:2127-5253 GCA_019418195.1 Clostridiales bacterium
CGGCGGCGGCGAGATCAGACTCACGCCCGGCGTCGAGTGGCGGGTCTTCGCGATCCACGGATAAACTTTTCCGCCCGGCAGATGTCCGCCTTCCCCCGGCTTTGCACCCTGCGCCATCTTGATCTGGATTTCCTGTGCGCTCACAAGATATCTGGATGTAACGCCGAAACGTCCGGATGCCACCTGTTTGATCGCGGAACAGCGGTCTGTATCCAGCCTCTCAATATCCTCGCCGCCTTCACCGGAATTGGATTTCCCATGCAGACGGTTCATTGCGACCGCGAGAGTCTCATGGGCTTCCTTAGAGATAGAACCATAGGACATAGCACCTGTCTTAAACCTTGTCACAATAGAGTCAACACTTTCCACTTCCTCAAGCGGAACACCTTTCTTCGGATAATTGAAGTCGAGCTGTCCTCTCAAGTTGACCTTTTCTCCTTCTTCATCCACCATCTTTGTATACTGTTTGAACATATCGTAATCGCCGCGTCTTGTGGACTGCTGGAGCATATGGATGGTCTGCGGATTATAGAGGTGTTCCTCTCCTCCGCTCTTATATTTGTGACGTCCCACGCTGTCAAGTGTCATATCACCATCAAGTCCCAACGGATCAAACGCCTGTGTATGGAATGCAGTGTAGTCTTCTGCGATCTCTTCAATGCCGATACCGCCCACACGGCTTACGGTATCAGTAAAATACCGGTCGATAAACTCTTTCTTGAGTCCGATTGCCTCGAAAATCTTTGCTCCCTGATAGGACTGGATCGTTGAGATCCCCATCTTTGATGCGATCTTGACGATCCCGTGGATCACTGCACTATTGTAGTCATCTACAGCCGCGTAGTAATCTTTGTGGAGCAGTCTGGATTCGATCAGCTGCCGGATGGACTCGTGAGCCAGATACGGGTTGATCGCACAGGCACCATAACCCAGCAGTGTTGCAAAGTGGTGCACTTCTCTCGGCTCGCCGCTCTCCAGGATCATTGCAACGGATGTTCTCTTCTTCGTGCGTACCAGATGCTGCTGGAGGCCGGATACTGCCAGAAGCGACGGGATCGCCACATGATATTCGTCCATGTCGCGGTCTGTCAGGATCAGGATATTGGCTCCGCCGCGGATTACTCTGTCCACCTCTACAAAGAGATACTCGATAGCTTTCTCGAGACTTGTGTTCTTATAGTAAGTGATCGGGATCTCAGCCACCTTGAATCCCTCCACCTTCATATTCTTGATCTTTAAAAGGTCTGTATTTGTCAGGATCGGATTATTTACCCGCAGCATCTTACAGTTTTCTTCTTTTTTCTCAAGCAGGTTTCCGTCCTTTCCGACATAAATCGTGGTGGAAGTAACGATTTCCTCACGTATCGCATCGATTGGCGGATTTGTGACCTGTGCAAATAACTGTTTGAAATAGCCAAACAGCGGCTGCCTCTTCTTAGAAAGAACAGAAAGCGGTATATCAATGCCCATGGCAGCGATTCCTTCTCCGCCATTCTTCGCCATCGTAAGGATAGAACTCCTCACATCCTCATACGCATAACCGAAAGCTTTCTGCAGACGGGTACATTCCTCTTTTGTGTACTTCGGGATATCCTTGTTCGGGATCGGAAGATCCTTCAGCTGGATCAGGTTGCTGTCCAGCCATTCTCCGTAAGGTTCCTCATTTGCATATTTCTCTTTCAGTTCCTCATCATCGATCACCCTTCCGGCGACCGTATCTACAAGCAGCATCTTGCCCGGATGCAGACGTTCTTTCACGAGGATCCTGGACGGATCGATATCCAGCACTCCTACTTCCGAAGAGAGGATCAGGTTATCATCGTCCGTGATATAGTATCTCGACGGACGAAGGCCGTTGCGGTCAAGCACCGCTCCCATTACATCTCCGTCAGAGAACAGGATCGAAGCCGGGCCGTCCCACGGCTCCATCATGGTCGCATAATACTGATAGAAATCCTTCTTATTCTGGGACATGCTGCGGTTGTTCACCCACGGCTCCGGAATACAGATCATCACTGCAAGCGGAAGATCCATACCGCTCATTACCATGAACTCAAGCGCGTTGTCAAGCATGGCCGAATCCGATCCGGAAGTGTTGATCGCCGGAAGGACCTTGTGCAGCTCACCTTTAAGTTTTCCTGCTTCCATCGTCTCCTCACGTGCACGCATCTTATCTGCATTACCCCGGATCGTATTGATCTCTCCGTTGTGCACGATAAAACGGTTCGGGTGTGCTCTCTGCCAGCTCGGAGTTGTGTTCGTACTGAAACGGGAATGTACCATTGCGATAGCGGACTCATAATCCTCATCCTGCAGATCCCCGAAAAACTGGCGGAGCTGTCCTACAAGGAACATTCCTTTGTAAACGATCGTACGGCTGGAAAGAGATACTACATATGTATCATCACTGCTCTGCTCAAACACACGTCTGACCACATAGAGGCGGCGGTCAAAGTCGATCCCCTTTTCGATCTTCTTCGGGCGCTCGATAAACGCCTGCATGATGCACGGCATACAGTCAACAGCGGCCTTTCCGAGTACTTCCGGATGTACCGGCACTTCTCTCCAGCCGAGGAAATTCAGTCCTTCTTTCTTAACAATGACCTCAAAGATATTCTTCGCCTGATTGCGTTTCAGCTCATCCTGCGGCAGAAAGAACATCCCGACTCCGTAATCCCTCTCTCCTTTCAGGTCAATGCCCAGCGGCTTACAGACTTTCTGAAAGAACTTGTGGGATACCTGCAGAAGAATACCGACACCATCTCCGGTCTTTCCTTCTGCATCCTTTCCTGCTCTGTGTTCCAGGTGCTCTACGATCTTAAGCGCTCCGGCAACTGTGCTGTGGCTCTTCACGCCCTTAATATTTACGATCGCACCGATACCGCAGTTGTCGTGTTCAAAACTCTCGCGGTAAAGCCCCTGTGGGATATCATTCTGCACAGTTTCACTCTGAACATCCCGGCTCTGTGCGGTTACATTCTGCTGTCCCTCATGTTGAAGGGTTTCAATTGCTCTTCTCATGATCGCTGTCCTCTCCTTTTCATTTTATGCAAAAGAATATACACGATTTTTTTTCGTTTGTAAACAAGAAATTCTCTGTAATTGTCTGATTATTTGAATATACTC
>DYCJ01000182.1:0-4590 GCA_019418195.1 Clostridiales bacterium
CTTCTATGCATTGTCGAGAACCAGCTTCGCCGCGCCGCAGATGCCTGCATCATTACCGAGCTTCGCGAGCACGAATCTTACATTCTTATTCGCAAAGAATGCTCTCTCCATGTATGGCTCTCTTATGTACGGGATAAGTACTTCTCCGGCTTTGGATACGCCGCCGCCAATGACAAATACTGCCGGATCCGTCACTGCTGCAAGATTAGCCAGTCCGTATCCCAAATATCTTCCAAATGTAGTGGCGATTTCCTTTGCCACATCATCTCCTGCTTTCACTGCATCAAAGACGTCTTTCGCCGTCACATCCTCTTTATTCAGGATCGTCGTACGCATCTCCTGTCCAAGCTTCTGCTTTGCAAGACGGACAATACCTGTAGCAGAAGCATACTGCTCCAGGCATCCTCTGTTGCCACAGCCGCACTGGTCTGTCTCATCATAGTTCACGCACAGATGGCCGATCTCTCCGCCGGCGCCATTCGCGCCGACGAGCATCTTTCCGTCAATGATAATGCCGCCTCCGACGCCGGTTCCAAGTGTTACCATGATCATATTTTTCTCGCCTTCGCCGCCGCCTTTCCACATCTCACCAAGTGCAGCTACATTTGCATCATTGGCAATATAGGAGGTAAGGCCGGTCAGCTCTTCAAACTCTTTCTTGACTTCCTTGTATGTCCATCCAAGATTTGCGCTTCCGTTTACAACACCTTCTGCAGTTACAGGAGCCGGCACTCCTGCACCGATTCCTGCAATATCGTTTTTATCCAGCTTATGTTCCTCGATCTTCTTCTCGATCGACACAGCGATATTCGGCAGAATCGCCTTTCCCTCTTCAGATGTGTCCGTCGAGATCTCCCATTTGTCAATGATCGTGCCCGACTCCTCAAAAAGTCCCATCTTTACAGTGGTTCCTCCGATATCTACTCCAAAACAATACTTCATGGCTTTTCTCTCCTTCTCTCATTCCTATTTTTTCTTTTTCGCAATATTCTCCTGCACACGCTTATAGAGCTCTGCAGCGGCATTGTATCCCATCTGTTTCTGTCTGTGGTTGACAGCAGCAGATTCTACAATGATCGCAAGGTTTCTTCCCGGACGGATCGGAATACGGTGACATACCACTTTATTTCCAAGGAACTCTGTATACTCCTCCTCAAGACCCAGCCTGTCATATTCTTTGTCCCGGCTCCAGTCTTCCAGAGTGATCACAAGATCGATATTCTGCGTCTCCCTTATACTCTGGACACCGAACATGGACCTGACATCCACAATACCGATACCTCTCAGCTCGATAAAATGCTTTGTGATCTCCGGAGCTGTACCCACCAGTGTCTCATCGCTCACTTTTCTGATCTCAACCACATCATCCGTCACAAGGCGGTGTCCTCTCTTAATGAGTTCAAGTGCAGCCTCGCTCTTTCCGATACCGCTCTCTCCCATGATAAGAACCCCCACACCGTACACGTCCACGAGCACGCCATGTATTGAAATACACGGTGCCAGACGTACATTCATCCAGCGGATGATCTCAGCCATAAAATCGGATGTCTGTTTCACAGTATTGAAGATCGGTACACCGTACTTAACAGCCGTTTTAAGGAAGCTCTCCTCAGGTACAATATCCCGGCAGAAGACGATACAGGGAATCGGATGCTGCAGCAGTTTTTCGTATGTTTCCTGGCGCTGCTCTTCGCTCAGTGTCTGAACATATCTGTTTTCCACATTCCCAATGATCTGTACTCTGTTCGAATCAAAACGGTCATAAAACCCTGCAAGCTGCAGTGCCGGACGATTGACATCCGGTACATTGACTACCTTTTCGATCATATCAACCTCAGGCGTAAGATTCTTCAGATTCATTTTTTCAGCAATCTCACTTAATGTTATCCCTTGTCCCATAGATTCTTTCCTCACTTTCTCCTGTTCTTTTTATCATATCACTAGTGAAAGAAGTTGTACACAGATTCCGCCGCTTTTTCATTCATAGACGGTATTTTTGACAGTTCCTCCACAGAGGCTTTCTTTATCTCGTCAAGGCTGAGATATTCCCTCATCAGTGCTTTTCTGCGCGCCGGCCCGATTCCCTCAATGTCGTCAAGTATGGAGTGTACCTGTCCTTTGCCGCGCAGCTGGCGGTGGTATTCAATAGCAAACCTGTGTGCCTCATCCTGGATCCTGGTGATCAGCCGGAAGGCTTCCGAAGACCTGTCGATAGGTATTTCCTCATTATGATAGTATAATCCTCTTGTGCGGTGATGATCATCCTTTACCATACCACACACCGGAATATCAAGATGCAGTTCCTCGAGCACCTGGAGCGCCACATTGACCTGTCCTCTGCCTCCGTCCATCATGATCAGGTCCGGGAACGCAGTGAATTTTCCAAGTTCCGCATTTTCCTGTCGTTCCCGCAGCCCATGGGTAAAACGCCGGGTTAATACCTCTCTCATACTGCCGTAATCATCTGCGCCCTTGATCCCCTTGATCCTGAATTTGCGATAATCATTTCTCTTCGGGCGGCCTCTCTCATAGACGACCATGGAACCTACAGACTCAAATCCGTTTGTATTTGAGATATCATAAGCTTCCATCCTGACAATCTCGTCCAGTCCCAGCAGGGCTGCGATCTCTTTCACCGCGCCGATCGTCCGCCCCTCCTCACGCTTCAGACGTTCCTTATCCTTGGTAAGCACCATCTTTGCATTTTCCTGAGCAAGTTCCACCAGTTTCTCTTTTGTCCCTTTCTTCGGCACTCTCAGCGTCACTTTCTGTCCTCGCTTGGAAGAAAGCCATGTCTCCAGGATCTCCCGGTCTTCCACTTCATCCTGGAGCATCAGCTCAGCGGGAATAAATGGCGTTCCTGCATAATACTGCAGGATAAAACTGTTTAATGTCTCTGAAGCACTCTCGCCTTTTGTGATCCGCAGGTAAAAGTGATCTCTTCCGATCAGACGGCCTCCTCTAATAAAAAATACCTGAACGACCGCATCCTCTTCCTGGGAAGCGACCGCAAGGACATCCCTGTCCTCGCCGCTTGAATCTGTGATCTTCTGCTTCTGGGCAACCTTTTTTACACTATTGATCAGTTCTCTGTACTCGATCGCGCGCTCGAATTCCAGCGCTTCGGAAGCAGCATTCATCTTCTCTTCCAATTCTCCAAGGACTGTGTCATAATTTCCATTCAGAAACCGCAGGACTTCATTTACCGCTCTGCCGTATTCCTCCTGTGAAATATATCCCTGACAGGGAGCTTCGCACTGTTTGATATGATAGTTCAGACAGGGCCGCTCTTTCCCGATATCTCTGGGAAGACTGCGGTTGCAGCTTCTTAAGTGATACAGCTTATGGATCAGGTCTATGGTGTCCCTGACAGCCTGAGAACTTGTATAAGGCCCGAAATACCGGGCCTTATCCTTTAGCATTTTTCGTGATAACACTACCCTGGGAAAAGCTTCGCTGGTCGTTACTTTGATAAACGGATAGGTCTTGTCATCCATGAGCATCGTATTATATTTCGGATGATGCTCTTTGATCAGGTTGCATTCCAGGACAAGAGCCTCCAGCTCAGAGTCTGTAACAATATACTCAAACCGCCGGATATGCGTCACCATCTGTTCGATCTTGACGCCCTTGTTCCTGCTGCTCTGGAAATACTGCCGTACCCGGTTCTTCAGGCTGACCGCCTTGCCGACATAAATGATATGATCATTCTCGTCATGCATAATATAGACCCCGGGACGTCCCGGCAGCTTCTTTAATTCTTCCTGAATATCGAAATTACTGTTCTCCATGTTTCATGACAATGCGGCCCTCACGCTCACCCGCATTGCTCTCCTCTGTTTCATCGGGTTCCGGTATACCTTTTACCTCCCGGAATATCTTCATGAATTCCTTGCCTGTGATCGTCTCTTTCTCGATCAGGAAAGCTGCGATCTTATCAAGCGCTTCACGGTTCTCTGCAAGGAGCTTCTTCGCCTCTTCATACGCGGCTTTAAGCATCTTCATGACTTCCTCATCGATCTCGCCGGCTGTGGCATCACCGCAGTTTAAGACGGCTCTTCCGTCCAGATAACGGTTCTGGATGGACTCAAGCCCCATCAGTCCGAAACGCTCGGACATCCCGTACTGTGTGATCATGGCACGGGCGATCTTCGTTGCCTGCTCGATATCATTGGCTGCGCCTGTCGTCACCGTATCAAAGACGATTTCCTCCGCAGCGCGCCCGCCAAGTGCCACTACGATCATTGCCTCCAGCTCTTTCTTTGTATTTAAGAATTTCTCCTCCTCCGGCGTCTGCATCACATAACCGAGAGCTCCCATGGTCCTCGGCACGATCGTGATCTTCTGTACCGGTTCCGTGTTCTTCTGAAGCGCCGTTACAAGCGCATGCCCCACCTCATGATAAGAAACAATCTGCCTCTCTTCCTTACTCATGATACGGTCTTTCTTCTCTTTTCCGACAAGAACGACTTCTACGGCCTCAAAGAGATCCTTCTGGCTCACTACCTGTCTGCCATGCTTCACTGCGTTAATGGCAGCCTCATTGATCATATTTGCAAGATCTGAGCCGACTGCGCCGGAAGTTGCAAG
>DYCJ01000182.1:4600-5230 GCA_019418195.1 Clostridiales bacterium
TTGCCTCCAGATCTACGCTCTCGTCCATACGCACGTCTTTCGCATGTACTTTCAGGATCTCCACGCGGCCTTTCAGATCCGGTTTGTCCACGATGATCCTCCGGTCAAAACGTCCCGGACGCAAAAGCGCCGGATCCAGGATCTCCGGACGGTTCGTTGCCGCCAGGATCAGGAGACCTTTATTCGTATCAAATCCGTCCATCTCCGCAAGGAGCTGGTTAAGTGTCTGTTCTCTCTCGTCATTTCCGCCGAGGGAAGAATCACGGGTCTTTCCTATCGCATCGATCTCATCGATAAATACGATACATGGGGCCTGCTGCTGTGCCTGCTTGAAAAGATCGCGGACACGGGAAGCACCCACGCCCACATACATCTCTACAAATGCAGATCCTGATAGTGAGAAGAACGGTACTTTCGCCTCGCCTGCCACTGCTTTTGCAAGAAGTGTCTTTCCGGTTCCCGGCGGGCCTACAAGCAGCGCCCCCTTGGGGAGTTTGGCACCGATGCCGCTGTATTTCCCGGGATTGTGAAGGAAATCCACCACTTCCTGCAGGGATTCCTTCGCCTCATCCTCACCGGCCACATCCTGAAATGTGACGCCTGTCTCTTTCTCCATATACATCTTGGCAT
>DYCJ01000183.1:0-3074 GCA_019418195.1 Clostridiales bacterium
TCAACACTTGTTGTTGTTCCGTCGGTTATTTTCTTTATGATAATTCAGAATAAGATAGCAGGCGGAATGTCGGATGGAGCAGTAAAATAGTATAGATAAAAAAATAGTAGAATGGAGAATAAAAATGATTAATTATGGTGTGGTTGGAGTAGGATATTTCGGAGCTGAACTGGCAAGGATCATGAAAAAAGAAAATGATGCAAAAATCGTAAGTGTTTTTGATCCGGAGAATGGGGAAAAAATCGCGCAGGAGTTAGGGTGTGACGCAGAACAATCTTTAGATTCTCTGGTATCAAGAGAGGATATTGATTGTGTGATTGTTGCAACACCTAATTATTTGCACAAAGAACCAGTTATCAAAGCAGCAGAACATGGAAAAAACGTATTCTGTGAAAAGCCGATTGCCCTTTCATATAAGGATTGTGACGAGATGGTACGTGCGTGTGAAGAAAACAATGTGATATTTATGGCAGGACATATAATGAATTTTTTCCATGGAGTACATTATGCAAAAGAGCTTATAAACAAGGGAAAGATTGGAAAAGTATTATATTGTCATTCGGCAAGAAACGGATGGGAAGATGTTCAGCCGTCTATTTCCTGGAAAAAAATCAGGGAGAAATCAGGTGGGCATCTCTATCACCATATTCATGAGCTGGACTGCGTACAGTTTATCATGGGCGGGATGCCTGAAGAAGTAACCATGGAGGCGGGAAATGTAGCACATCAGGGTGAAGCGTTCGGAGATGAAGATGACATGCTATTTATTACGGCTCGCTTCAGCAATGGAAGATATGCAGTGATGGAGTGGGGATCAGCTTTCCACTGGCCAGAACACTATCTGCTGATCCAAGGAACAAAAGGTGCGATTAAACTGGATATGTTTGATGCAGGAGGAACTCTGAAAGTAGATGGAAAAGAGGAACACTTTTTGCTTCATGAGTCAAAAGAAGAAGATGAAAACCGAACGAGTATTTATCACGGTACAGAGATGGATGGGGCAATTCAATATGGTAAACCGGGCAAGACGCCGCCGCTGTGGCTCCAGGGGGTTATGAACAAAGAAATGAAGTATCTTAATGATATTATGCACGGTATGGAACCGGACGATGAATTCAGACCGCTGTTGACAGGAGAAGCGGCAAGAGCAGCAATCGCAACAGCTGATGCTTGTACTAAGTCAAGAGTTGAAAACAGAAAGGTCAAACTGAGTGAAATTGTAGGTGAATAAGTACACTTAGTTGGTTGAAATGAGGAGATATCAGATATGGATAATCTTGAAAAATATAAAGGTGTTATTCCTGCCTTTTACGCCTGCTATGACGAGCAGGGAAATATCAGTCCGGAACGAGTCAGAAAATTGACGGAATATCTGATCGGCAAAGGGGTTAAAGGAGTATATGTTAACGGGTCTTCCGGTGAATGCATTTACCAGAGTGTGGAAGAGCGGAAGACTGTCATTGAAAATGTGATGGAGGTGGCGAGGGGCAGGATAACCGTCATAAATCATGTCGCTTGCAATAATACGAAAGACAGTGTTGAACTGGCACGGCATTCAGAGGAAGTTGGGGTTGATGCCATAGCTGCTATTCCGCCGATTTACTTCCATCTTCCAGAGTATTCTATTTCCAAGTATTGGAACGAAATCAGTGCAGCAGCACCTAATACAGACTTTATTATTTATAATATTCCTCAGCTTGCTGGAACGGCTCTTACAATGAACCTGTTTAAAGAAATGCTCAAGAATCCAAGGGTAATTGCCGTAAAAAACTCCTCTATGCCAGTTCAGGATATTCAGATGTTTAAAACCGAAGGCGTGGAGGAAAAAGGCGAGTTCGTCGTATTCAACGGACCAGATGAACAGTTTATTTCAGGGCGGATGATCGGAGCTGACGGAGGTATCGGCGGAACTTATGCCGTGATGCCGGAGCTGTTTCTGGCGGCGGATAAGGCGTTCCGCGAAGGCAGATGCAGCGATGCTCTTGTTATCCAGAATAAAATTGATGAAATTATTTACGCCATGTGCGAATGTCGCGGGAACCTCTATGCAGTAATGAAAGAAATCCTGAAAGACAGAGGCGTGGATATCGGAAGTGTAAGAGCTCCTCTCGAACCCGTGTCCAGGGCGGATATGGAGAAGATCAAGAAATGTTCGGTCATGATCAATGAAGCTATAAAGGCCTTTGGATAAGTAAGGCTATGCACAGCAAATTCCTTGATTTTTATATGGAATATTGCTAGTGTTGATGTAGCGGTAAAACTGGAAATCGAGAGGGAAGTGAAACCAGATTTTTTGAGTTATAAGGCAGACTTTATACTTTGGAAATCTGGTTTTTCTTATACCCGTTCCAGCGGAAGTCAGAAATGAGGAGGAAAGGGATATGAAGATCTACAAAACAAAAGACTATAAGGAGATGAGCAGGAAAGCGGCGAATATCCTGTCAGCTCAGGTTATACTGAAACCGGACTGTGTGCTGGGCCTGGCGACAGGTTCTACGCCAATCGGTACATACGATCAACTTGTGGAATGGTATAAGAAAGGCGACGTTGATTTCTCGGAAGTCAGGACGGTGAATCTTGATGAGTACAGAGGCCTGACCCGCGACAACGACCAGAGCTATTATTATTTCATGCATGAGCATCTGTTCGACCGAGTGAATATAAAGCAGGAGAACACGAATGTTCCGGACGGCACAGAGTCGGATGCAGACAAGGAATGCGAAAGATATGAAAAACTGATCGGGTCCATGGGTGGAGTTGATATTCAGCTTCTCGAGCTTGGACATAACGGACATATCGGGTTTAATGAACCTGACAGCATATTTGCGAAAGCAACGCACTGTGTGAATCTTACAGAGAGTACGATAGAGGCGAATAAAAGATTTTTTGCCTCAGCGGACGATGTGCCGCGTCAGGCATATACGATGGGAATCGGAACGATCATGAAGGCAAAGAAGATCCTGCTCATTGTCAATGGAGAGGCCAAGGCTGATATTGTGTCGAAGGCATTCTTTGGTCCGGTAACTCCGGAAGTTCCAGCGTCTATCCTGCAGCTCCACAGCTGTCTCTTATAC
>DYCJ01000183.1:3084-5208 GCA_019418195.1 Clostridiales bacterium
CAGTGATGTTGTGATCGTTGCGGATGAGGCGGCTCTGTCGAAGATTCCGGAGTAGAGATATGAAGGGAATTCTGGAGATTTGCGTGGACAGCGCAGCATCGGCCATAGCTGCCAGGATGGCGGGGCGGACCGGATTGGACGGTGTTCTCTTCTTTAGCCGGAAGACGGAACAGTTACCTTGTTCAAAAAAATTAAGAAAAGACTTGAAAAAGCGAGAATAATCTGGTATATATAAATATATTTATTACACCGACAGAGTTGGAAGCAGGCAAATACAGACAGTCCAAAGAGGGATAACATTTTGTTATCTCTCTTTTTTGTGACTGTAAACACAAGGTAAGGAGGCAGATACTATGAGAAAGACAATGAATATCCGTTTTGATTCCTATGATATGATCGCAAGATTTTCGAAAGACATCGCAGATGCAAAAGGAGAATTTGATCTGGTTTCAGGAAGACAAGTTGTGGATGCAAAATCATTTCTCGGCATCTTCAGTCTGGACCTCTCCAAACCTTTGATATTGGAGGCAGTTACGGATGATATTGAAATATTTGATAAATTCAGTGTCTATCAGATATAAAAAAAGAGTGTAATCTGTTTTTCCCCTTGACAAATTACTCCAGCGCGTTTACCATTAAATCGTTAGCATTTTATCAAGGAGGAGATATTATGAAAATGTTAAAAAAAGCTGCAAGTATTGCTCTTGCATCGGCCATGGTATTCTCGCTGGCTGCATGCGGAAGCGGTAACGGCGGCAGCAGCGAAGGAAATTCCGATGCTACTACATTTAAGATCGGAAGCATCGGACCAATCACAGGAGATACAGCAATTTACGGTACCGCTGTTCAGAATGGTATCCAGCTTGCGGTAGACGAGATCAACGCAGACGGCGGGATCAACGGCTATCAGATCGAGTATCAGTTTGAGGATGATCAGGGCGATTCTGAGAAATCTGTCAATGCATACAATACTCTGAAAGACTGGGGTATGCAGATGCTGGTCGGAACAGTTACGTCTACGCCTTGTACAGCAGTTGTTGAGGAGTCACACGCTGACAACATGTTCCAGCTCACACCGTCAGCTACGGCTGTAGAGAGTATTCAGTATGACAATGCATTCCGTATGTGTTTCTCTGACCCTAGCCAGGGTACAGTTTCTGCAGATTATATTGCAGATAACGGACTTGCAACAAAAGTAGCTGTTATCTATGACAGCTCTGACACATACTCAACAGGTATCTATCAGAACTTTGCTACAGAGGCGGAAGCAAGAGGTCTTGAAGTTGTAGCAGCAGAAGCATTTACTGCTGACAGCAGTACGGACTTTTCAGTACAGATCCAGAAAGCAAAAGATTCAGGTGCTGAGCTTGTGTTCCTTCCGATTTATTATCAGGAAGCTTCTCTGATCCTTGCACAGGCCGACAGAGCAGGCTTCGCACCGGAGTGGTTTGGAGTTGACGGTATGGACGGACTGCTTGATGTAGAAGGATTCGACACATCTCTTGCAGAGGGACTGATGTTCCTGACACCGTTTACACCGGATGCAGAGGATGAAGCAACTCAGACATTTGTTGCAAACTACGAGGAAGAGTTCGGCGATACACCGATCCAGTTTGCTGCGGATGCTTATGACTGCATGTACGTGATCAAAGCTGCAGTTGAGCAGGCTGACATCACACCGGATATGAGCATTTCAGATATGAGTGACGCAATGAAAGGCGCTATGACAGAAATTACAATTGACGGACTCACCGGAAAACAGATCACATGGGGTGAAGACGGAGAGCCGTCTAAAGAGCCTACAGTTGTAGTTGTAGAAGGTGGAGCTTACAAAGTCCTTCAGGCTCAGTAAATTCCGTATTTATCCGAGAGACATTTCTCAGTAAAATATCCGAAAATCACTCGGATACAGTGGGGAACTCACATATCCGGGACGGGCGGGGAGGGGATACTTCCGGCTCCGGTTACGGAACATAAGACAAAGTAACAAACCTGTGATACAGCTAAAAGCAATCAGGAAAATGAACAACTCGTTTCACTCAGACAATTTCATTTTCCTGATTAACGCTGCATCTCAGGTTTTAACTTTGTCTAATATTCCTGCACAGTCACCGTCAGCATCCC
>DYCJ01000184.1 GCA_019418195.1 Clostridiales bacterium
TCACAATACACTTTCGAACTACCATCTATTCTACTTCTCCTCACAAACCTGAAACACATAAAACTTCAAATAATAAGAATCCCCCGCTCCCCACAGGATCGGATGATCCGGCGCCTGTGTTCTGAATTCCACCTGTCTCAGTCTCTTATGCACATTCTGCGCAGCCTGCCCGATCGTCTTTGTGAAGAGCTCCTGATCCATGAAATGTGAGCAGGAACATGTCGCCAGATATCCGCCGTCCTTCACTAGTTTCATCCCCCGCAGATTGATCTCCCGGTAACCCTTCACCGCTTTTTTGATCGAACTTCTCGATTTTGTAAATGCCGGCGGATCAAGGATGACTACATCATATTTCTCGCCCTGTTTTTCCAGACGCGGAAGAAGATTGAAAACATCTTCACAGATAAACTCCACCCGGTCTTCCAGTCCGTTCAGAGCGGCATTCTCTCGCGCCTGAGCCACGCCCAGCTCAGAAGCGTCCACTCCGGTCACGTGTGCTGCTCCTGCAATTCCTGCATTCAGCGCAAAAGACCCGGTATGGGTAAAGCAGTCTAATACCCGTGCTCCTTTGCAGAGCTTTGCCACTGCCCGCCTGTTGTATTTCTGGTCAAGGAAGAAGCCGGTCTTCTGGCCGTCCTTTACGTCCACATAATAGCGCACACCATTCTCCACAATCTCCACCTTTGTATCAAAAGGCTCACCGATAAATCCCTTACGGCGTTCCATTCCTTCCTGCTCGCGGACCTTCGCATCGCTGCGCTCATAGACGCCCCGGATATGGATCCCGTCTTTCTCCATCAACTCTTTTAAAATGTCCACGATCATCACTTTAAAGCGGTCGATGCCCAGAGCGAGAGATTCCACTACAAGCACGTCTGCGAACTTGTCCACCACAATACCCGGCAGGAAATCCGCCTCGCCGAAGATCACGCGGCAGCTCGAGATATCATCCATCACTTTTTTCCGGTACTCCCATGCATTCTGCACGCGTATACGGATAAAATCCTCATTAACTTCTGTGTCACGGTTTCTCGTCATCATGCGTACCGTCAGTTTTGAATTCCGGTTGATAAATCCCCGCCCCAGTGGATAGCCGTCGAAATCATGGACAAGCACAATATCGCCGTCCTCAAAGTTTCCCATAATACTCTCTATCTCATTGTCATAAATCCATGGACCGCCCTGCTTAAGTGTGCGTCCTGCGCCTTTTCTTAATGTAACAACTGCATTAGACATAATCTTCCTCCCTTATCTGTTAGTAACAGTTATGACCGAGCTGTTACTACCGATAAAATATTTTCATTTTCTTTCCAGATTTCTGAAGAATATCATACCACAGAACATTTGCGCAGACCAGCGCCGGCATGCAAAGAATGTTCTGCATTCACGGCTTTTGGTTTTCATTCTTTGTCTACCGGCGCTGATATCGGTTATCCATATTTTGTTTTCTCCGAATTCCACTTATTTCAGCAGCATTTCATAAGTGAACCTCCCCACTGCCTTCTGCAGCAGCACCCATGCCAGCAGAGCACACAGCACTCCCAGTCCCAGCAGTATCCATACATTCAGCAGCATGACTCCCGCGAACTGACCTGCAACGAGCAGAATCAGCGGAACGATAAGGAAAACCGCACCCTGCTGGGATTCTTCTACACTCTGAGCTTTTGCCGATCCCCTTACGATCAGTGTCGCTGTAATCAGTGAGATGGACGGTGATAGAAGGCACAGAATCACAATCCAGCCTGCCGCCGGCATGATCAACCTGTCCATGATAAAAAATGCTTCCATTTCCAGCACGATCATCATAGCGGCAAAAGAGATCAGGGCCACCATCATACTGAAAAGAAAAGAAGCCAGGACTTTTGCCTGAAAAATCTGCTTCACACTTAATGGACAGTAGAGAAGTGTCTCCAGCGTATGTTTTTCTTTTTCTCCCACAAATGAACTCGCCGCCATTATGGAAGCAGTCATGATCGGTATCATCAGGAAGAATACCGGCAGGATATAGTTCAAGATCAAACCCGTAACCGCCATTTCCACACCGCCCGTCCTGCTTCCCTGCGGCAGCAGCTCCAGGAAGAGCCTCCTGTTTGATATGATCCCCCGGAAATCTTTTTTCATCACTGCATACATTGCGCGGTTCATGTCTCTTCCTCCTTCCCTTTTGTCGTAAGCGTGAAATAAATATCCTCAAGAGAAGACCGGACGATTTTGACTTCATAAATATCTCCTCCTGCCTCAACAATATTTCGGATAATACCAGGTATCTCTTTCTCGGACTGTATTTTCACATGAAGATTACGTTCGGTACTCTCTGGAAGATTTTCACCCCGGATCAGGATCTCCGCGCCGGGATTCACCTCTTCTCGCAGTTCTTCCAGCGTCCCCTGGGCAAGAAGCCTGCCCTCTTCGATCAATCCGTATCTTGTGCAGATCTCCTGCGCATATCGGAGCTGATGTGTACAGAGAAACAACGTCGTCCCCTGTTCTCCTGCCATCTCCCGTATGAGACGGTTTACATTCTGGGCGCTCTCAGGATCAAGCCCGGACGTAGGTTCGTCAAGGAATAATACCTCCGGACGGTGAATCATTGCCCGCTTTTTTCCCTCCTCTTCCGATATTCCGAATATCTGCGCATAGAAGATCAGATTCTGAAGTCCGGTCATATTATCGTACATACGGGCATGTTCCGTAAGGACGCCTGAAACGGCATGTACCTTTTCCGGATCTCTGACCGGGTCATATCCCATTACACTGCATCTGCCCTCCGATGGAACTAGCATCCCGTTAAGCAGTTTCACTGTGGTCGTCTTTCCTGCTCCGTTAGGTCCCAAGAATCCAAACACTTCTCCTTTTTCGAGAGAAAGGCTGACGTCTTTCACAGCTTTCTTCCCTCCTGAAAATGTCTTGGATAAATTTTCCAATACAACTGTCTGCATCTTAAATTTCCTCCTGTCTGTACAACCGTTCAACGATTTTCCGGAAACGGGGCTCATTTGCCAATTCTGCAAATACCGGGTTTTCCGCGACCGCCTGCGTCATGCTGTGCCGGATAAGAGATTTCTGTTACATCCGACTGCCTGACTATACTGATATTGTATGTGGAAGTAACAAGGATTACAATGGAATCTCTCTCAATTCAGGTAGAATAAATCAACTGACAGGAAATTTTCCTGCCGGGCGGAGAACATTGCCGGAAAATTGATGTTTCCTGAGAAAGAGAGTATAATTACCATACTCTATTCTGAAAGGGCGATCACACATGAAAGATAAAATACTGATCCGCGGGGCGCGGGTCCACAACCTGAAAAATATTGACGTTGACGTGCCGCTCGGGAAGATCGTAGGTATCGCCGGCATATCCGGCTCCGGTAAGTCTTCCCTGGCCCTTGGAGTCCTTTACGCTGAGGGATCGAGACGGTATCTGGACGCCCTGTCCACCTACACGAGACGGCGCATGACGCAGGCGGCGAAAGCAGACGTAGATGAAGTACTGTACGTGCCTGCTGCCCTTGCACTCCACCAGAGGCCCGGAGTTCCCGGCATCCGCAGTACATTCGGCACAGGGACAGAGCTTTTGAACAGTCTGAGACTGATGTACTCAAGGCTGGCAGATCACCGATGTCCCAACGGGCACTATCTTGCTCCTTCACTGGCCGTCGCTGCCGGACAGGAACTGGTCTGCCCGGAATGCGGTGCCCGTTTCTATGCTCCATCCGCAGAGGAACTGGCATTTAACAGTCAGGGAGCGTGCCACACCTGTGACGGGACCGGAACTGTACGCACAGTGGACCGCTCCACGCTTGTTCCCGATGACTCCCTCACCATTGATGGCGGCGCCGTTGCACCGTGGAATTCTCTCATGTGGTCCATCATGGTGGATGTCTGCCGGGAAATGGGCGTGCGCACCGATGTTCCTTTCCGGGATCTGACGGACAGAGAGAAAGATATCGTTTACAACGGCCCTGCCGAGAAAAAACATATCCTGTATCATTCCAAGAAAACCAACCAGGCAAGCGAACTGGATTTCACTTACTACAATGCTGTCTACACGGTGGAAAACGCTCTCTCAAAAGTCAAGGATGAGAAAGGGATGAAGCGGGTGGAAAAATTTCTGAAGCTGGATATCTGTCCCGAATGCGGCGGCACCCGTCTGTCTGAAGCCGCAAGAGCACCGAAACTGCGGGGGATTTCTCTGGATGAAGCCTGCCGCATGACTTTGGCAGATCTGACGGAGTGGGTATCGGAAGTTCCCTCCTCCCTGCCGGAGGAAATGCGTCCTATGGCAAAGAGTATCTGCGAATCTTTTGAAACTTCAGCAAAAAGACTGCTTGATCTGGGACTGGGATATCTGACGCTGGACCGTGCCGCCTCCACGCTGTCCACCGGAGAACGGCAGAGGATGCAGCTTGCACGGGCAGTGCGCAACCGGACTACAGGCGTCCTCTATGTGCTGGACGAGCCGTCCATCGGGCTGCATCCTTCTAATATTGTCGGGCTGACCGGCGTGATGCACGACCTGATCGCGGACGGCAATTCCATCCTGCTGGTTGACCACGACACCCAGATACTCTCCGAAGCAGACTGGATCATCGAGATGGGTCCCGGAGCCGGCATCGACGGCGGTGAAGTGATCGCACAGGGAACCGTACCGGAACTTACCGGAAATGCCGCTTCCATGATCGGACCTTTCCTCACCGGGGAGCCCCAGGAGCCGATAAGACAACAGACAAATTTCTCCGAAATATTTGCCGGCGGGAAAATCCATCTCTCTACTTCAGCCATCCATACCGTTAAGCCGCTGGAAGTGGATATCCCGAAAGGAAAGCTGACAGTAGTTACCGGCGTGTCCGGTTCCGGCAAGACGACGCTCATCCTGGAGAGTCTGATTCCCGGTCTGGAGGCTTCGATCCACGGAAAACCTCTGCCGGATCATGTGCGCGCCGTCACCGCAGACGGAATTACACATGTAAAACTGATCGATGCGACACCGATCGGCATCAATATACGCTCTACCGTAGCCACCTACGCCAATGTCCACGACGAGCTGCGCAAGACATTCGCCCGTACTGCTGACGCTAAGGAACTTGGTTATAAAGCAGGGGATTTTTCCTACAATACCGGGAAGCTGCGCTGTCCGGTCT
>DYCJ01000185.1 GCA_019418195.1 Clostridiales bacterium
AAGTATGATAATAATGTGATATAGTTGTATAAATAGAAAATATAGTTTGAATATGAAATGATAAGGTGATAATATGTCGTTTACTGAGTCCAAGAGAAACGCAATCCGGAAATATATGCTGGATAAGATACGATGTGATGATGCGGATTTTATAAAAAAGACTGCTGAGAATTTTGAGATATCCGAGACCTCTGTGCGCAGATATATTAAGGATTGTCTGGATAAGGGGATAGTTACGGAAGACGCAGAAAGGCAGACCGGCCTTTTCCTTACGACTGTGTCTGAACAGTGGAATATGGCAAATGCAGGCATGCTGGAAGAAGATGACCTGTACTGGAAGCATATCAGCCCTTTTCTCGGTGAACTGCCCGGCAATGTACAGGATATCTGGTACTATGCATTTACGGAAATTATGAATAATGCAATTGACCATTCCGGCGGGGATCAGATCAGGTTCGAAATACGGAAAGATGCTCTGTATACAGAAATTTCGATTACGGATAATGGTGTAGGGATATTTCATAATATACAGGATTATTTCAGAAAGAAGTCAGGAATATTATTAAATTCTGAGCAGGCTGCCATGGAGCTGTATAAAGGTAGGCTGACTACGGATCCGGACAGACATTCAGGAGAAGGAATTTTCTTTGTATCGAAAATGCTTTCGGAGTTTGCTGTCTGGTCTGATAATACGGTCTATTCTTACCGGTGTGATGACAGAGACCGATTTGTACAGTCACATTTGATTTCTTATTACACGAAGATGGAGGGGATTGGGACGATGGCTGTGATGAAACTGGAAAATGATTCAAAAAGGACATCAAGGGAGGTTTTTGATACATTTGCTCCGCTGGAAGAAGGGTTTGTAAAGACAATGATTCCGATGAAAGAGATGTGTCCGTTGGGCGATCCGGTAGCCAGATCGCAGGCAAGACGGATCCTTCGGCGTCTGGACGAATTCCGGGAGATCATCTTTGATTTTTACGATATTGATTTTATGGGGCAGGGGTTTGCAGATGAAGTGTTCCGCGTCTTTCAGAATCAGCACCCGGATATCACGATGACTGTGATCAATGCAAACGAATCAGTGCTGGGGATGATCCGGCATGTAAAGCGCTGAGAGTAGACGAAACCAGCAGACAAAACCTTCGGGTATATACAAGGGAACTTATTGTTTCTTCAATCAGAGACTGAAAAAGTTTATAATTACAGTCAGAAAGAAAGGAGAGACTGATCATGCATTTTTCTGAATCTGACGAAAGCGCAGGGAAGCGTACCGGAGACTGTGAGAGAACATTATGAGGTGCTCCCCTATCATGCCGGGGAGTGTATCCGGTGTGGAGTGTGCGAGACGAGATGTCCTTTCAAAGTGGAGATCATGGAAAATATGAGACAGGCGGCAGAGATCTTCGGGAAATAAAATCTATAGACATCCTCAGGATATCGGTGCTACAATATCCCGGGAGGTCGACAGATATGGGAAAAAAAGACGAAAAGACAAATGTCATGAGGATATTGGAGCAGAAAAAGATACCGTATAACAGCTATAATTATCTCAGCACCGGGGCCATAAGCGGCGTGGAAGTAGCGCAGGCGCTCGGCGAGGATCCGGACATTGTGTTCAAGACACTGGTCACAGTGGGAAAATCTAAGGAACACTACGTCTTCGTGATCCCGGTGGAAAAAGAGCTGAACCTAAAGAAAGCAGCTAAAAGTGTGGGAGAAAAGAGTATTGAGATGATCAAACAGAAAGAGCTTCTTCCCCTGACCGGATATGTCCACGGCGGCTGCTCGCCCATCGGTATGAAGAAACAGTTCACTACAACGATCGATAAGAGTGCGGGTGAACATGAGAAGATCATCTTCAGCGCAGGGAAGATCGGATATCAGGTTGAAGTGGCGCTTGATGATCTGGAGAAAGTGGTACGTTTTCAGCTGGCGGAAGTAGCTGAATGAAATAATATTGAACGAATCTTTAATTTTTACAAAAATAGCAAAAGAAATTCAGGATTTCTTTTCCGAAATTGTTATAATCAGAGTAAATATATCAGGTTTGCCGGAGTCTGTCTGGGCTCCGGTCTCGTTTTTATGATGACATGAATCTGAGGATATGGTATATTTATCAATGAGTGCTTTAGGAAAGGAGAGTGAGAAGATGCTGCGATATACTTGGAAACGGATACTGACAGGCATCTTCTCACTTTTTGTGCTTGTGACCGTAACATTCTTTCTTGTCCGCATTATCCCCGGTAGTCCGTTCCAGCGAGGCGGAGTATCCGAACAGGTGGTTGAGACGATCGAACAGGAATACGGCCTGAATGAACCGATCATGGCTCAATATTTCTCTTATCTGGGTAATGTGGTGCGTGGAGACCTGGGAATTTCATATCAGGATCCTGCCACGCAGGTGTCGGATATCATAGCGAGGGCATGGCCGGTCACGGCTTCTATCGGGATCACGGCACTGGCGGTATCGGTGATCCTGGGAACCGGGCTGGGTATATTGAGAGCCGTGTCAAAGCGGCGCTGGCTCAGAGAAGTTATTTCAGCAGGCGGGATGCTGGCAGCAGGAATCCCCAGCTTTGCGGCTGCGATCCTCCTGCTTTTAGTATTCAGCGTGAAGCTGAAGTGGCTGCCGGCATCCGGGCTTTTAAGCCCTGTTCACTACATTCTGCCGGTAACGGCGCTGGCACTTTATCCGGCGGCGATGATCGCAAGGCTGGTGGGGAATACGCTGGATGGGGAGCTTCAGAAAGATTATGTATTGTTTGCACGGGCCAAGGGGCTGGGGAAGGGACAGATCATCTTCACACATGCTCTTAAGAATGCTTATCTTCCGGTCCTTAATTATATCGGCCCGGCTTCTGCGTCCCTGCTCACCGGAAGCTTTGTCATTGAAAGCATTTTTACGATCCCGGGACTTGGCCGGGAATTTGTAAGTTCCATTACAAACCGTGACTATACGCTGATCCTCGGTCTGACCATATTTATGGGAACTGTGGTGATCGTTGTCAATCTGTTCACCGACCTGCTTTGCGCATGGCTGGATCCCCAGACACGCAGGGCATATCGTGAGGATAGAGCATAAGCCGGCAGTTCCGGAAAAGACCGGGAAAGGAGGAGACGCCATGCTGCGGAGGATACGACAGCACTGGAAAAACTACATAGGCTCGAGCCGCATGGCGATCACCGGATGTGTTATTCTGGGCATATGGATCGTGCTCGCGGTTGCGGTGCCGCTGTTCGGCCCGTGGTCCTTTTCCGAACAGAATGCAGCGATACGCAATCAGACAAGTTCTCTGATGCACTGGTTCGGAACCGACCGTTTCGGGCGTGACCTGTTTACCCGTGTGTGGTACGGAGCCGGGATCAGCCTGGCTGTCGGCATCATCAGTACGGTCATAAACAGTATTATCGGCATACTCTACGGCGCGGTATCCGGTTATGCAGGAAAGCGTGCGGATATCGCGTTCATGCGGATTGCAGATATCATTTCTGCAATCCCGTCCATGCTTTATGTGATCCTGATCACTCTTGTCATGGGTGCAGGGGTCGGCAGTATGATACTGGGCTTATGCGTTGCCGGCTGGATCAGTATGGCCCGGATCGTCCGGGGAGAGATCATCAAACTTAAGGAGGCGGAGTATGCCTATGCCGCGCGGATGGAAGGTATAAAGCCTCTTCGCATCCTGCTCCGGCATCTTCTGCCGAACACAGCGGGGACGATCGTGGTCAATATGATCTTTCTTGTGCCGCAGGCAATATTTACCGAGGCATTTTTAAGCTTTCTCGGAGTGGGCATCGCCGCACCGGCGGCAAGTCTTGGAACGATCATTCAGGAAGCAAGGAGCCAGATGATGCTCTATCCGTATCAGATGATATATCCGCTCCTTGTACTTTGTATCATGCTTCTTGCCCTCAATATGGTAGGAAATGCAGTGGAACAGAGGCTGGGCAGTCATTCAGGAAAAGGAACAGGAGACAAATGAGCGTACTGGACGTAAGAAATCTGAGTGTACAGTATCTGACAGAAAACGGCGCTTCAGAAATTATAAAAGACATCAGTTTTAAAGTGGAGAAAGGTGAGATCGCGGGCCTTGTTGGAGAGTCCGGATCCGGGAAGAGCACAGCCATGCTGGCGGTGATGGGGCTGCTGGGAGACCGTGCGGTCATCCGGGCGGATCAGATCACGGTCAGCAAAGAGAAACCTGTGCCGGGAAAAAATGTGGCAATGATCTTCCAGGATTCTTTAAGCTGCCTGGACCCGTCCGTTAAGATCGGGCGGCAGATCACAGAGACAGTGCGGGCACGTCGGAAATGCAGCAGAAAAGAGGCGGAGGCACGCGCAGAAGAACTGCTGGATATGGCAGGGATCCGCAATCCCGCACTCAGGATGCGGCAGTATCCGTTCGAACTGTCCGGCGGTATGCGGCAGAGAGTGGTGCTTGCCATAGCACTGGCATGTGAACCGGACCTTATCATTGCGGATGAACCGACAACGGCTCTTGATGCTCTTGTGCAGGCGCAGATCCTGCTGCTCTTTAAGCGTATCGTCCGTGAGACAGAAACTTCCATGCTCCTTGTCAGTCATGATATGGGCGTGACTGCCGCCATGTGCAGCAGTGTGTATGTCATGCATGAGGGGCAGATCGTGGAGAGCGGTGCTGCAGAAGATGTTTTTTATTCTCCTTCAGAAGAATATACAAAGCGGCTGTTAAATGACGCCCGGGGAGGCAGTCTGTCCGGATACGGACGTGAGAGTATAGAAAATACAGCCGGCGGGACCGGAGATATATATGGAAAAACTCCGGTTTTCAGAATGGAACACGTGACAAAGATCTTCGATGAAAGTGAAGGGATCCGTGATCTTTCCCTGGAGATACGAAAGGGCGAAATACTTGCCCTCGTAGGCGAAAGCGGGAGCGGCAAGACGACTGCGGCAAGGATACTGACCGGAATATTGAAAGAAGACGGGGGAACACTGTACTATCGCGGAAATGAACTGAACCGGGACCGGCGGATGGA
>DYCJ01000186.1 GCA_019418195.1 Clostridiales bacterium
TCTGGGCAGGCCAGGCGTTCCTGAAAGGCTCCCAGGGAATAGCCGGTGAAATCTGGCCACTGTTTTTTACCGCTGTCTACTATCTGATCTTCAGCGGAATTCTGACTGTCCTGCTGGGACGTCTTGAGAAGAAACTGGACTATTTCAGATAGGAGGGAAACGCATATGTCGATTCTTGAAGTAGAACATTTAAGTAAGAATTTTGAAAGAACAGAAGTGCTGAAAGATATTAGTTTTTCGCTGGAAAAAGGAAAAGTACTGTCTATTATCGGTTCATCGGGAAGTGGAAAAACGACATTGCTCCGATGCCTGAATTTTCTTGAGCGTCCGGACGGCGGAGCTATCCGCGTAAACGGCGAGACATTGTTTGACGCGAATGATCCGGTTACGACACAGGAGTCAGAGATACGCAGAAAACGGCTTCATTTCGGTCTGGTATTTCAGTCCTTTAATTTATTTCCGCAATATACGGCTCTTGGAAATGTTATGCTCGCTAAGGAACTGCTTGAGAAAGAACGCCCGGACTATAAGGCCAGAAAGAAAGAAATACATGTAGAGATCGAGCAGGAGGCAAAAAAACTGCTGGATCAGATGGGACTTTCCGACAGGATGAACAATTATCCGCATCAGTTGTCAGGAGGACAGTGCCAGCGTGTTGCGATCGCAAGAGCTCTTGCCCTGAAACCGGACATCCTGTGTTTTGATGAACCGACATCTGCACTGGATCCCGAGCTGACAGGGGAAGTACTGAAAGTGATCCAGGGGCTGGCAGATCAGGAGACAACAATGATCATTGTCACACATGAGATGGCGTTTGCACGGGATGTCTCAAGTCAGGTCATCTTTATGGATGACGGCTGTATCCTGGAACAGGGAACGCCGGAGAAAGTGTTCGGAAATCCGCGGGAAGAGCGCACACGGCAATTTTTGTCACGTTATACAAAAGGCTGAAAAACGGCAGATATATTATCGACAAAATTGATAAATCGGATGCTATTTATTAAAAAAACTTATAAAACGGCTTGCTATAAAATAATGAGCCGCAGGGTTCCAAGGCAGGGGGGATTGTTGATTTTCCACCTGCCTTATATTATAATCGAACTTGCAGACGGGCATGGGATTTGCAGGTCTGTGCAAAACAGATTACCTGAACAGACTAGTAAGGAGCAGGATTCAGATGACAGAATTTAACAGGGTAACTACCGGGCTCGGCGAGGAATGCGGAGTCTTTGGAGCTTATGATATGGACGGAAATGATGTGGCACCGTCTATTTATTACGGACTGTTTGCATTACAGCACAGAGGGCAGGAGAGCTGCGGGATTGCAGTGACTGATACAAATGGCCGGAGAAAAGTCCTCTCGAGGAAGGGACTTGGACATGTGAATGATGTTTTTGACGAGGCTTCACTCGGGGAACTGAAAGGAAACCTTGGCGTAGGACATGTCCGCTATTCTACCGCGGGAGGCACCAGAGTCGAGAATGCGCAGCCGCTTGTGATCAACTATGTGAAAGGAACATTGGCGATCGCTCATAACGGCAACCTCGTCAATGCGATCGAACTGCGTAAAGAACTGGAGTATACCGGAGCAATCTTTCAGACAACGATCGACTCAGAAGTGATCGCATATCATATAGCCAGAGAACGGCTCAATGTGAAAACGGCAGAAGAAGCAGTAAAGAACGCGATGAAGAAGATCAGGGGGGCCTATGCCCTCGTTGTCAACAGTCCAAGGAAGATGATCGGAGCGAGAGATCCGTTCGGACTGAAGCCGTTATGTATCGGACGGCGCGGCAGTACGTATTTTCTTGCGTCCGAGAGCTGTGCGATCACTGCAGTGGATGCAGAGTTCGTGCGTGACGTGCAGCCGGGCGAGATTGTGACGATCACACAGAAGGGAATCGCCTCTGATATGAGTATGGCAATTCCGGAGGAGAAACGCGCACGGTGCATTTTCGAGTATATTTATTTTGCCCGTACGGACAGCAGGATTGACGGAGTCGAGGTCTATCACTCCAGGATACTGGCGGGAAAAGCACTGGCAGAATCCTATCCGGTCGAAGCAGATCTCGTGGTGGGAGTACCTGACTCCGGACTGGTGGCTGCAAAAGGATATTCCGAATATTCAGGGATTCCGTACGGCATGGCTTTTCATAAGAACAGTTATGTGGGAAGGACATTTATCAAACCGAAGCAGAGTGACCGTGAGTCAAGCGTGAAAATTAAGCTGAATGTAATTCCGGAAGTGGTCAGAGGAAAAAGGATCGTCATGGTTGATGATTCTATCGTGCGGGGAACGACGTGTGCGAATATCATCAAGATGCTTAAAAGCGCAGGTGCAACGGAAGTGCATGTACGTATCAGTTCGCCGCCGTTTTTACATCCCTGCTATTTTGGAACGGATGTCCCTTCTGATGATCAGCTGATCGCGCATTCGCATACACCGGAGGAGATCCGGCAGATGATCGGTGCGGACTCACTGGGATATATGGAAATCAGCAAACTGAGAGATATGGTTGGAGATCTGAAATACTGTGACGCATGCTTTACCGGGAATTATCCCATGGAGGTCCCGGGGGAAGATATCAGTCATGCTTTTGAATGATACGGCCTGTCCGTGTATTATATAAATAAAAAATATAAAGGAGATTATGATTATGTCAAATGACCGCTATGTAAGTCCGCTTTCTGAGCGCTACGCAAGTAAGGAGATGCAGTATATTTTTTCACCGGACAAGAAATTCCGAACCTGGAGGAGACTCTGGATCGCACTGGCTGAGACGGAGAAAGAACTGGGGCTCAATATCACAGACGAGCAGATCGAAGAGCTGAAAAGCCATGCGGATGATATCAACTATGACGTGGCAAAGGAAAGAGAGAAAATTGTCCGTCATGATGTTATGTCCCATGTCTATGCATATGGCGTACAGTGTCCTAAGGCAAAAGGAATCATCCACCTCGGCGCGACTTCCTGCTATGTTGGAGATAATACGGATATCATTATCATGTCCGAAGCGCTCAAACTGGTAAGAAAGAAACTGATCAATGTAATAGCAGAGCTGGAGAAATTTGCGGATGCACAGAAGAGCCAGCCCACACTTGCTTTCACCCATTTCCAGCCGGCACAGCCTACAACAGTAGGAAAACGTGCAACTCTGTGGATGCAGGAATTTGAGATGGATCTGGAGGATTTGGACTATGTGCTGGGAAGCCTGAAACTGCTCGGATCAAAAGGAACGACAGGAACACAGGCAAGTTTCCTTGAGCTCTTTGACGGAGACCAGGAAACGATCGACAAGATCGATCCGATGATCGCTGAGAAGATGGGATTTAAGGCCTGTTATCCGGTATCCGGACAGACCTATTCCAGAAAGGTAGATACAAGAGTGCTGAATGTACTCGCCGGGATCGCGGCAAGTGCCCACAAGTTTTCAAATGACATACGTCTTCTTCAGCACTTAAAAGAGATCGAAGAACCGTTTGAAAAAACACAGATAGGTTCTTCTGCTATGGCGTATAAGAGAAACCCGATGCGGAGCGAACGGATAGCTTCACTGTCACGTTACGTGATGATCGACGCTCTGAATCCGGCAATTACATCGGCGACACAGTGGTTTGAGCGTACTCTGGATGACTCTGCGAACAAGAGGCTGAGTGTTCCGGAGGGCTTCCTTGCTGTTGACGGTATTCTGGATCTTTGCCTGAATGTAGTGGACGGCCTTGTGGTATATCCGAAAGTAATCGAGAAGCGCCTGATGTCCGAGCTGCCATTTATGGCAACAGAGAATATCATGATGGATGCAGTGAAAGCAGGAGGAGACAGACAGGAACTGCACGAGAAGATCCGGGAGCTTTCCATGGAGGCAGGAAAAAATGTAAAAGAAAAAGGACAGGATAATAATCTGCTCGAACTGATCGCGGCAGATCCGGCTTTCAATCTGAGCCTTGAGGATCTGCAGAAGACGATGGATCCGTCAAAATATGTGGGACGTGCCAAAGAACAGGTAGAAGCATACCTTAAAAATGTGATCGATCCGCTTCTCGAAGAGAATAAAGAGGTGCTCGGGATGACAGCGCAGATCAATGTGTGATTCCGGAGCCTGCTGACAGACCGGTATAAAGAAAACCGCAAAGGAATGTTGCGAAAGATTGCGACATTCCTTTTTGTCTGGTATCTTATCTTCTGTAGGACCTTATGGGAAAAACATAAGGCTGTTTTGGTGATGAAAGGAAAGGGAGAAAGATGGAATTATATGAGGTACTTTATGAAGAGCGGTTTTCAGCAGTTGTGCTGTCGAGGATCACAAAAACGATACTGGTATTCCTGATATTCTGTGTGATGGCAGCAAATGTACATTTTAACAATCCGGCTGCCGGGCAAAGTATATCAGCCGATACTGGAACCATACTGCCGGCCGGCGCAGATACGGAAATTGATGCCGGATGGAGTGAAACAGCTTTGTCAACTGTAAATGAACTGGTATTGAAACCAATTATCTCTGCGACAAATGAATTCATGATTCCGGCGGTACCGTCAGTATTTCCGACAGAGACGGAGGACAGTACTGTGTATATGCCGGAAGCACCTGCCGCAGCCGTATCAGGCGAAGGTGATTCTATGGCGTCAGGGAATCCTGCTCCGACCCTGGCGGATGAGCCTGTTGCGGAGGTGCCGAAAGCGCCCGCTGCATCAGTGCCGGAAGAGCCAGAAGTTTCTGTACCGGAGGGGACTGCACCAGTGACTCCGGGAGCGCCTGATGCGTCAGCGCCGGAAGAGCCTGCAACATCTGTGCCGGACGATCCGGCAGAGCAGGTTCCGCCTGAGAATACCGGGAACGGAAGTGTTCCGGGAGTGATCGATGGATTTCTTGTTAATGAATCCGGTATCATTTACGGGATTTCAGATCCTGATCTGGTTGTGAATGACGGATATATGGAATTCCCGACGGAGAAATGTACAGGTATTGCGGCAGGTACATTGAGCAACGGGCTGCCTTCTGT
>DYCJ01000187.1 GCA_019418195.1 Clostridiales bacterium
GGGATGAAGTCCGTCGCCGATATGGATCCCGTCTTTCATCCTTTCCTCATACATCCCGTCTGCTGCCGCTCTGTCATAATCGAGTCCCCCCTCTGCATCTGACTGTTCCCTGATCCACTGATTGAATTGTCTTCTCACATACTCAGCAGGTTCAAACCACTCACCATATTGTGCATCCCAGAACGGCATGACCGTCCCGACATACACCGGACATCCGTGCCTGTGTGAAATATCGATGATTTCTTTCATGCCCTTCTCAAGATCCCCGGCAGTGACGATCTCGTCATCATGTCCGAACATATACGGGTGCATGATATCGTTGACTCCTTCAAGTACTAGCACAATATCCGGAGTATCATCCGAAAATACGTCCGACTCAAACCTGCCGGCTCCGGCCGGACCAAAGCACGAACCATTCCCTTCCATATCCTCGACATAACTGGCGTTTCTTAAGATCCGGTTTCCTCCGATCCCGTAATTCACAAGCGTGATCCTGCCCGGCGCTCTTTCCATCAGGATATCCATCAGTCCGTCTGAAAAGTATGACATATGTGTGATTGAATCTCCGAACATGGCGAGCGTCTTTACTTCAGGATCCGTATATACCTGTATCTCGCAAACGCCGGCTACTACATTCGCTTTATTGACGTCCGCCTCGATATAAGGGTATATCTCCCTGCTCTCTTTCCACTCATCTTCACTGACCTCTGCCATTATATCGCACTCATTTTCACACGAACGGTACACAGTATGACAGCACTTCACCGACCACATAGCTGCCGCGCAGTGTATTTCCTGTCTTTCCTTAAAAAACACAAACAGGACGATATTCTCGCCCGGCACTGTCTGCCAGTCAAATTCGTCGCTTAAGAATTCTTCTCCGGGATGGATCACGATCTTTGTATTTCCCCGGCATGTTACCTGTACTCTTTGATCTGTATCTTTTTCTCTGGAAATCATGACACGATCAAGGATCAATGGAGAAACGCCATATTTATTTGTAAATTTCAGTCGGATCTTTTCCCCTTTCAAGTTATTTCGAAACCATGTCTTCTGCAGGGTGTTTTCAACAGATCCGATATTGGTTCCATAATTCACCGGCAGATACTTCCATGCCGCCGCCCATTTCATATATCGGGACACCTCCTTATTTGCAAATCATTTTTCAGAATGGTATAATTTATCTGTTAAACAGGGACAGGAGAATTTACAGCATGAGCACATTATACGAGTCTTTCAACGATACGTTTGATCAGCTCCCGGTCAAAATCTACAGGCACGACCTCTCAGGGCGATACATCTGGTCGCCGCTGCACTGGCATCGGAGCATCGAGCTGCTTGTTTCTTTCGAGGGGCACAACCAGATCAGCATCGGCCACAATAATTTTGTTTTCACGGAAGATGACTGGACGATCATCAACAGCAGTGAGCTTCATTCATCACGGTATCTTTCAACTGACGACACCTTTAAGGGGATTTCCGTCATCATCTCGCTTCCTTATATTGAAACATGGATTGGAGAAAACGTATTTTTCTACAATCCCGGCGATCCGGCTATAACAAAGCAGATCCAGGAAACCGCGCTCTCCATATATAATCTTGACAGCTCTGACAGTCTGTACTCGCTGAAGCTTATGAATGATACGATGACACTCATGCTCATCCTCGCGCAGTATTGTGTCAAAGAAAACGTGGTATACAATATCCCCTTCAATAAAGCACAGTCCAAAGGAACTGCTTTCCTCAACTATATCGAGGAAAACTATACATCCGAGCTGTCACTCAATGATATTGCAGAGCATTTTCAGTACACGCCCAGCTACTTTTCCAGATTCTTCAAGGAGACCGTCGGTGTTAATTATTATTCTTACCTGAACTATGTCCGTGTCCATCATGCTGCACAGATGCTTCTTACGGAGCACACCACGCTTACCGACTGCGCGCTTTCCAATGGATTCCCGAATGTGAAATCCTTTATCAGCATGTTCAAACGGATCCACGGGTGTACACCCAAAGCATTTCTTAAAAACAGGCCTAAATAGATCAGCCTTTCACACTTCCGGCTACAACGCCTTCGATGATATACTTCTGTCCGATAAAATAGAATATCAGGATTGGTATGATACCAATGAGCAGACCGGCCATCATTGGTGAGTAATCTGCTGTGTGATTACTCAGGAATGTAAATGCCGCTATCGCCAATGTCCTTGTCTCCATCTTCGTCAGGAAAAGACTTGTCATCAGATAATCATTCCATGCCCCAAGCGCCACAAATACCATGACCGTGATCATGATCGGCTTCAGGAGCGGGAATATGATCTTAAAATATGTCTTTGTAAAACTGCAGCCATCGATTTTCGCAGCTTCGTCCAGCTCGACTGGTATTCCCTCTGCAAATCCGTTGTAGAGGAATACTGCAAATGGAATATTCAGGGCCGCTGCAATGTATGCGACCATCATCAGATTATTGGACAGGCCCAGTGTTCCTCCGTATATCTTAACAAGCGGGATCATATATACCTGGAACGGTGCCACCATAGATGCCAGCATCAGCAAGAATGCCACTTTATTCACACGCCATCCTTTTCTTGCAAAAAAGTATCCTGTCATAGATGAAACAATCGTATTCAGCAACGTCGCCACAACAGTGATCACCGCCGTATTCCCAAGCGCAACCCAGAAATTCATTTTTTCAATCGCTTCTGTGTAGTTGCTCAGGTCAAATCCTTCCGGCCATCCGAAAGGATCCGAAAGGAAATCCGATGTCGGTTTAAATGTATTAAGCACCAGGATATAGAACGGCACAAGGAATACAATCAGGACAAGAAGGATCACAACAAACAGGATCCCTTTTCTAATTTTTGCTTTTTTCATCTTCCACGCCTCCTTTATGATGCTTCAACTGAACCTTTTCGTGTAAAGTATACCTGCAAAAGTCCTACCACAGCGACGATCACAAACAATACGATTGCCTGTGCCTGTCCTACTCCATAGTCCATACTTGTAAACGCCGTCTGATAGATCTTATAAGCGATCAGCTCCGTTTCCTTATACGGTCCGCCCGCAGTAAGGGAAAGGTTCAGGTCGAATGACGTGAACGCTCTGGTGATGGATAGGAAAACACAGATTGCAATCGTATTTCTAATCAACGGAAGGGTCACATATCTTACCATCTGTCCATAATTCGCCCCATCAATCAAAGCCGCTTCTTTCAATTCTTCCGGAACATTTGTCAGGCCGGCTATATAGATTACCATCAGATATCCGCTCATCTGCCATGCACTGACTATCACCAAGGCCGCAAGCGCTTTGTTCGGATCAGTCAGCCAGGAGGTGGACAGCCACTCAATCCCCCATGACTCGCCCACATTTGTAAGCACATAGGAAAAGATGAAATTCCAGATATAGCCGAGAATGATACCGCCGATAATGTTTGGTGTGAAAAATCCGACACGGAAAAGTTTCTGTCCTTTAATCCCGCTCGTTACTGCAAGTCCGAGAAGGAAACCGACCAGATTGCTGAGCACAACGCTGCCAATCACAAAAATAACTGTTTTGAGAAGAGACGTGATAAATGTGGGATCTGAAAACACTTCTCTATAGTTCGCAATGCCGATGAAATTAATATCCATGGACATTCCGTCCCAGTCCGTAAATGTGATCCCCAATCCGTAGAAGAACGGGATGACCACAACGGATACCCAGATAAATATTGCCGGAAATGCAAAGAGCAGAAAAAGTTTTGTATTTCCAAGCATAGTTCCTTTTTTCTTTTTCATCCGCTTCACCTCGTATACAGTGGGAAGCTTACGCTCCCCACTGCATCAATTTTACTCGTTCTGAGCCTGCCAGTATGCATCCACATTGTCTGCCAGTGTCTGACGGTCGCAGGAACCTGCAAGGTATTCACACATGTAAGCGCCCACTTCATACCATACATCTGACGGAAGCATATCTGCTGTTCCATAGTAGTCATAGTTCTGTCCGTTGTTTACATATTCTGCTGTCGCCAGTCCCAGCGGACTCTCTACAGCCTCTGTCGGGAAATTCTCATATGGGAAGATCTGTCCGCATGTCTTAGCGAACTCAGTAAGTACTTCTTCGTTGGATGTGATGTACTCTACAAACTTCATACCCGCTTCCTGCTGTTCCTCAGAGTTCTGGCTCGCATCAATACAGTATCCTTTCGCATAGGATGTCGGAAGAAGCGTATTTGCTGCATTGTTCTCGTCATCATTCTGTGGAACCGGAAGGATGCCATACTCATTATCACTTACATTTTCAAGGATTCCGAGATATGTCCACGCCCAGTCTCCCATGAACCATGTACCGACTTCACCGTTTACGAGCGCTTCCGCATCAAGGTTGACATTGCCTACAAGCGGGTCGTTCTTGTTGTAGTTATGCTCTGCGATCAGATCGAATGTATCCATGTAATCATTGAACACCTGATCGTCTGCCAGTGTCGCCTCACCTGCTTTGGAAGCTTCTACAAAAGCAACACGATCGTCCACATCACCTCTTGCCGCGCCGTATGTAATGCCAAAGTAATGTCCGCCAAGCGACCAGTTCACACCGGTAAACATAGATGCCGCCGCTCCTGTCGCTTCGATCTGGTCAAACAGCTCCGCAAGATCGGATCTTGTCTTGATCGTAGACGGATCGAAATCACCGCCTACAGCTTTATCCAGAACCGTCTTGTTGTAGACAAGTCCGATGCCGGCTGTTGAATACGGGATACCGTAGATCTTGCCGTCATACGTCAGCGTTCCAAGAGCATCTTCTTTTATATTAGACAGCCAGTCACACTCTTCCGGATCATACACGCGCATTCTTTCCTGATTTTCATAAATATTGACCGGATCCATCAAAGATACTGTCGGAGCCTCATTGCTGGCATACAGTGACATCCATTTCTGAAGCTGATCGTCGCCTGCCGCAATGTACTCCACAGTAATTCCGGGATTGTCTTCCTCGAATTTACTGATCGCAT
>DYCJ01000188.1 GCA_019418195.1 Clostridiales bacterium
TCCCCTTTCTGCATATATATTTAATATATGTGGAAAGGGGGATTTTTTTTGCACGAAAAATTAAGGACTATAGCAGTCATCGGATGTCTGCTGGCTGTGATCATTGTCTGTTATAATGCGGGAGAGCGGATAAAAGGACATATTTTAAACGGAAGAGAAACGGCAGGCTCCGTTTCCGGATCAGGAACACTGGTTGTGCTGGATGCCGGACATGGCGGCGTTGATGCCGGAAAAACAGGTATAAATGGTGCAGAAGAAAAAAGGATAAATCTAAAAATATCTTTAAAAATAAAAAAATTGCTCGAAGAGGATGGCGTTTTGGTAGTCATGACAAGAAGTGACGATAACAGATTGGGAGATACACAGAAGGCTGATCTGAAAGAACGAGTCAGGATCATGAATGAGGAACAGCCTGTCCTGGCGGTGAGCATCCATCAGAATAGTTATGAAGGGACGGAGGTGAGAGGACCTCAGGTGTTTTATTATACAGATTCGGATGCGGGCCGGTCAGCCGCTAAGATACTGCAGGAAGAACTTAATCAGATCGAGCCGGCATATTCCAGGGAAGAAAAAGGAAATAGTTCCTACTATATATTAAAGAATGCAGAGGTCCCGGTCGTGATCGTGGAATGTGGTTTCCTGAGCAATGCGGAAGAAGCGGAGATGCTGGTCAGCAACGAATATCAGGATACGCTCTCTGAGGCTGTCGCTGAGGGGATAAAAAAATACATAGATTAAGTTTTTTTTTAATACGAATGATGGTATAATGAAATTTATGGAGACAAAAATCAGAAAAATAGATAAAAATCAAATAGATGAAAAAGTTATTGAAGAGGCGGGGGCGCTCCTGCGGGAAGGGAAACTGGTGGCGTTCCCGACAGAAACAGTCTATGGCCTGGGGGCTGATGCCCTGCAGGAAGAAGCTGCAAGGAAGACGTACGAGGCGAAAGGAAGACCTTCTGACAATCCGCTCATTGTCCATATTGCTGATTATGAACAGCTGAAAAAGATAGCGGTAAACATTCCTCCGGAGACGGATATTCTTGCAGCGCATTTTTGGCCGGGACCTCTGACGATGATATTTGAAAAGAGTGCCCTGGTGCCCTATGGTACTACGGGAGGGCTGGATACAGTTGCGGTGCGGATGCCTGTTGATCCGGTAGCTCAGGCGCTGATCCGCGCAGCCGGCGGGTTTGTTTCGGCTCCAAGTGCAAACACATCCGGCAGACCAAGTCCGACTACTGCCCGGCATGTGGAAGAGGATCTCTCCGGGAAGATAGACATGATACTCGACGGGGGAACTGTGGACATCGGATTGGAGTCTACCATACTGGATATGACAGTCTCTCCGCCAATGATCCTGAGACCGGGTGCGATTACAGCGGAAATGTTCGAAAAAGTGATAGGACAGGTGGATGTGGACAAGACTCTTTTGAGTGAGGAAAGTACACAGGCTCCCAAAGCGCCCGGGATGAAATACAGGCATTATGCACCAAAAGCAAAATTGATAATGGTAGAAGGGGATTTAAGGGAAGAAATCCTTGCGATACGACAGATCTCATATGAGGCTGACAGGAAAGGAAAGCCGATAGGAATTATTGCGACCAGCGAGACACTTCCTTTTTATAATCACGGAATTGTAAAGAATATAGGCACAAGAGAGAACGAAAAAACAATTGCGCGCAATCTTTACAGCATACTTCGGGAATTCGACGAGGAAAACGTGGATACGATCTACAGTGAATCCTTTGCTGTGCAGGGGATCGGCAGTGCCATTATGAACCGTCTGGAAAAAGCTGCCGGCCACCTCAGGATACCGGCTTCGGAGATCGTAAAACTTCAGAAATACAGAAGAGTAACCTTTGTAAGCGGTACGGACTCTGCCCGTGGTCCCATGGCGGCAGAACTTTTACGCCATTGTGATCTGAAGCAGGAATATGTGATCAATTCCAGAGGAATCGTGGTGCTTTTTCCCGAGCCGGTCAATCAGAAGGCGGAGGCAATCATGAAAAGCGCCCGGATGACGCTGGCTGACCATAGTTCTCTCCAGTTTGACGACGAGGACATCAAGGAAGATACTCTTGTCCTTGCAATAGATGAAAGCCAGAAAGAAAAGATATTGTCAGAGTACGGTGATCGCGATAATGTATTTACGTTAAATGAATTTATTGACGATGATACAGCAATTCCAGATCCGTACGGAAAGCCCCTGACTGCATATGGAGAGTGTCTGGAAGTGCTGGACAAGTTGATAAAAAAACTTGCAGATAAATTAAATTCACTTATGGAGGAAGAAAAATGACAGGAAGAACAGTAGTGATGGATCATCCGCTGATCGCTCATAAGATCAGTTATATCCGTCAGGAGAATGTAGGGACGAAAGAATTCCGTGAGGTTATAGGAGAAATTGCCCAGCTTATGTGCTATGAGGCGACAAGAGACCTTAAGACAGAAGAAGTGACGATAAAGACGCCTATCGCTGAAATGACGGGAAAAGTCCTTGCGGGAAAAAAGCTGGCGATCGTTCCTATCCTGCGCGCTGGTCTGGGAATGGTGGACGGAATGCTGTCCCTGATCCCGACTGCGAAAGTAGGACATATCGGTCTTTACAGAGATCCGGAGACATTGGAGCCGGTAGAGTATTACTGTAAACTGCCGGCAGACTGCGGCGAAAGAGAAGTATTTGTGGTGGATCCTATGCTTGCAACGGGCGGATCCAGTGTGGCTGCAATACGTATGCTGAAGGAGAAAGGTGTGAAGCATATCCGTTTTCTGTGTATCCTGGCTGCTCCGGAAGGTGTGAAACGCATGCAGGAGGAACATCCGGATGTTGACATTTATATAGGTGCACTGGATGAAAAACTGAATGACCATGGCTATATTGTGCCGGGGCTGGGCGATGCGGGAGATCGCATATTCGGTACAAAATAGTAGAGATGACGTGAGGCAGAATGATGCTCGTGCAGTTTAAATCTGCAGAAGGAGATAATGATATGTCGGGAAAAAGAACAGATTATCTGTCGTGGGATGAATATTTTATGGGAGTTGCCATGCTGTCCGGGATGAGATCAAAAGATCCCAATACGCAGGTGGGATGCTGTATTGTCAGTCAGGATAATAAGATATTATCCATGGGATATAACGGTTTTCCGATCGGGTGTTCGGACGATGAATTTCCGTGGGCGAGGGAAGGCGAAGATCCCCTTGAAACGAAATATGTGTATTCTACTCACAGCGAGCTTAATGCTATATTAAATTACAGCGGAGGAAGCCTTGCCGGGGCGAAGCTGTATGTAACATTGTTCCCGTGCAATGAATGTGCAAAGGCTATTATACAGTCGGGAATCCGGGAAGTTATCTACGACTGTGATAAATATGCTGACACTGCGGGTGTGCAGGCGTCAAAAAGAATGATGGATGCTGCGGGCGTCAGATACCATCAGTATCACAGGACGAATCGTAAGGTTGAGTTCAGCCTGTGATGTAAGTGCTCCCTTAAAGGGAGCATTTTCTTGCCCGCCTGATTAAAAGAATGCTGAAGAGATGAGGAGTATATCATAACTATGAAACGTATTTTAATGATGGTGCTGCGAAATTTGCTGATGGTTCCGTATGCATGGATACGCCTGTGCTACAGAGCTGCACATGTGGATAAATACACAGAGGAAGATATGTATGCATTTCTAAAATGGATCGATCTTCATGCCAACCGGGGCGGTAATGTCCATATAGATGTTCATGGTGCCGGTAACCTTCCGGAGAAAAACGGGTTTATGTTTTTCCCGAACCATCAGGGGTTATATGATGTTCTGGCTATTATCGAGGCGTCCCCGAGACCTTTTTCGGTAGTAGCTAAAAAGGAGATTGCTAATATTCCGTTTTTGAAGCAGGTTTTTGCCTGTATGAAGGCGTATATGATCGATCGCGAAGATGTGCGTCAGGCGATGCAGATCATTATCAATGTAACAAAAGAAGTGAAAAAAGGAAGGAACTATTTGATCTTCGCAGAAGGGACACGTTCAAAGAATGGAAATCATGTTGGTACCTTCAAAGGCGGCAGTTTTAAATCCGCAACAAAAGCAATGTGCCCAATCGTGCCGGTGGCGCTGGTTGATTCATTTAAACCGTTTGATACAAATACGATCAGACCGGTGACTGTGCAGGTGCATTTTCTTGAGCCGATATACTATGAAGAGTATAAAGATATGAAAACGACGGAGATTGCTGCAATTGTGCAGGAACGGATACAAAAAGTAATAGATGCAAATGTGTAAATGATTTGGGGGGGCTGAAAGTTTTTTGATAGATTTTTGAAATTTCCGTTGACATTGAAAAGCTCATTTAGTATAATAAATTTCGCACTATTAGTGCGGAACTGAATAAAATGCTGCAGTATGTAAAAGCTGTGGTCGCGTTCAGAGTCAGGAGAAATACTCAAGAGGCTGAAGAGGCGCCCCTGCTAAGGGTGTAGGTCGGGAAACCGGCGCGAGGGTTCAAATCCCTCTTTCTCCGTTCGATATTATCCTCGAAAACTACTGGGAAAACCGGTAGTTTTTGTGTGTTAAAGGTAAACTTGTGGGTGGTATCGTATAAAAATACCAGATATAGTGCTGAAGTGGAAGCAGAGAAAAAAGTTGAAAAAACTTGTAAAAAATGGTTGACATTAGTAAGCGCGAATGGTATTATGGTTAAGCTGACTCGCGAGGGACAGCAAAAAACAAAAGAAAATAAAAAAAGTTCTTGACAAAGCGAAACGGATTTGATAGAATATCAAAGCTGTCGCAAGAAAAGAACGACAGGAACCTTGATAACTGAACAATAGACAACAACCCTTGAAAATTTCTTTGAAGAGAAAATTTCTAAGAACGGTTCATACGAACCAAACAACAGTAAAAAGGGAAGAATTAGCTAGTAGTTAATTCTGAACTGGAAACAAACACTTTTAACGAGAGTTTGATCCTGGCTCAGGATGAACGCTGGCGGCGT
>DYCJ01000189.1:0-2988 GCA_019418195.1 Clostridiales bacterium
TCCTTAGAGTGTCTCATAAAGCTGTAAATGCTGCGGAATATATCGTCCGCATTGATCCACTCGAATCCTTCCGGCTCGGAATCCATCTCGTACAATGCCTTGTTCTTTTTGTACAAATGGAGCAGATCTCTGTACCAGTTCTGGATTGCCTGATGCTCCGGTTCTGCGAGAAGGAACCAGTCAAGCTCCCTCTCTTCGCTCCACTCTCTGAGCTGCGCGAACTCCTGTCCCATAAAGAGGAGTTTTTTGCCCGGATGTCCGGTCATAAATGCGTAACCTGCTTTTAAGTTTGCATATTTGTCAAATCCGAGTCCTGGCATCTTGTTGAGCATAGAGCACTTAAGATGCACAACCTCATCATGGGAAAGGACAAGGATATAGTTCTCACTGTATGCATAGGAGCTGGCAAAAGTCATCATGTGATGTGCATTCTTTCTGAAATACGGATCCAGTTTCATATACTCTGTGAAATCATGCATCCATCCCATATTCCACTTCAGGCTGAATCCCAGCCCGTCATCCTCTGGAGCCCCTGTCACTTTCGGCCATGCCGTAGATTCCTCTGCGATCATGACAGCGCCCTTATTTCTCCCGAGCACTACAGAATTAAGATGCTTGAAGAACTCGATTGCCTCAAGGTTCTCGTTTCCTCCATATTTGTTAGCGACCCACTGTCCGTCCTGCTTGCCATAATCGAGATAAAGCATAGACGCCACAGCATCCACACGAAGCCCGTCCACATGGTAATGCTCGATCCAGAACAATGCATTGGCAATAAGGAAATTCTTCACTTCCGGTTTGCCATAATCAAAGATCTTTGTCCCCCAGTCCGGATGCTCTCCTTTCCTCGGATCCGCATACTCAAAAGTCGGCGTACCGTCAAATTCAGCCAGACCGTGTGCATCTCTCGGGAAATGAGCCGGCACCCAGTCAAGGATGACACCGATATTATTCCTGTGCAGTTCATTGATCATATACGCAAAGTCTTCCGGTGTCCCGTATCTGGAAGTCGGAGCATAATATCCTGTCACCTGATATCCCCAGGATCCGTCAAAGGGATGTTCCGCCATTCCCATCAGCTCCACATGAGTGTATCCCATATCCTTTACGTATTTTACGATTGCATCCGCAAATTCTCTGTAAGTATAGAACCCTTCGTCTTCACGTCCTGGATGCCGCATCCAAGACCCGAGGTGTACCTCATAGATTGACATGGGATTTTTCTTATGATCCCACGTTTCACGCTTTGTCATCCATGCGCTGTCTGTCCATTTCAGATTGGAAATATCTGTTACCCTGGAGGCTGTTCCAGGTCTGAGTTCAGCATAATTTGCAAACGGATCTGCTTTAAATATGCGTTTCCCCTGCTGTGTCTCAATACAGAACTTGTACAGATCTCCTTCTTTCACACCCGGTACAAAGCAAGTATAGATGCCGACCGGTTCCTGACGTTCCATATAATTCGCCTCAAAATCCCAGCCATTAAAATCACCTACGACTGCAACCCTGCGGGCATTCGGTGCCCATACAGCAAAGTATACACCCTCCTTGCCTTTGTAAGTAACCTTATGCGCTCCCATCTTTTCATAAATTTCATAATGGTTGCCCTGGCCGAACAAATATTGATCTAACTCTCCGATCTCAAACGGCTCCAGTTTTTTCTTTGTGCTTTTTCCCTTTTTCATAAAAGCCACCTCATCGCTCATTTTTTATAATAATACATATATTATACTTGATAGTGTCAGAAAAAGAAAGAGTTTAGCACACCGGAAACAGAAAAATACTTTTCCTTTTCATCTTCTCCGAAAGCAAAAGAACGGACAGCTTTTTAAGCTGTCCGTTCTTGTACATATCTGGAATCTGCAATTAAATATTGAAATCTTTTTCCGACAGCAGGATTCTGTCTGCCTCGTCTGTGTTTTTACCAAATACCCGTTTCACGAGTTTCTTTGCAGACGCTTTCTGGGAATGCTGGATCGCACTGTCCATGATATCTTTCACTTCTGCAACAGTAACTGCATGGTCCTCCCTCTGGAGCGAGTCAATCTTGCTGTACAACGCAAGAATTCCCATTTCATCAATCCGGTATCCGTTTTCCTGTGCATACGTCTGACCGAATGTCACAAGCTCATCATTAATGAATATCGGCACTTCCAGACGTGATGTGAATTTCCTTCTGAACTCACGATTAGAGGACAGCAGCCTGTCGATCGGTTTTCTCTGTTCCTCCAGAACGATCAACAGTTCACCCGTATCTTTCTCCATCGCCTTATTGAGACGAGCCACCGTCTTTTCGTTCATTTTACCCGCTTTCTCAATGATAAGCGCGCCACCGTAAAGTTTATCAAAGATATCCCCTATCTTTTTCTTATTCAGGGAATCCCCTGTCACGATTGCCACTTTCCCCTGGCGGATATTTCTCTGCTTCTGGATTGCCTTGACAACATCCACAGCAAGCACGGTCTTTCCGTTTCCTTTATTTCCTACGATCAGGAGATTCCCTGTCCTTGAAGTTCCCTGCCTGTTTGTGCAGTTCTTATCCTGCTCAAGAACATCAACGAGCTGTTCGCTCATGCCGCGGACCGGTACAAAGTAGGAGAACAGCTTCTTCTGCTCTTCCGTAAGACCTGCACGGGTACCAATACCGCTCTGAAGCTCAAGATCATAACGTCCGTGCACGATAAATCCTGTGTCAGTCATCGAAAGTGCATCTGAAATCTCATCAAGCGGGAGAGGTGCTGTCTTTCCTGTTGCGATCATCTTCGCCGTCTCCTTACGGCTCAAAGGTTTCGTCGCTGAGAGAATGTCCATATTGTCATCCTCATCCGGGATTTCTCTGTCGTCCGGTCCATCTGCATGATCCGGGTGTACCCTGAATTCTTCCTCAAAATCTATCGCGCCGTCACTGTACTCTTCTTCATCCGGAAGTTCTTCTTCCTCCTCAAAGTACTCTTCTTCGTCCGGAAGGTCCTCTCCTTCCTCCTCAAA
>DYCJ01000189.1:3088-4959 GCA_019418195.1 Clostridiales bacterium
CTTCCTCCTCAAAGTACTCTTCTTCGTCCGGAAGGTCCTCTCCTTCCTCCTCAAAATACTCCTCTTCGTCTTCATCGAAGTATTCTTCATCAGATTCTTCTACATCTGCAGACTCTTCCTCATCCTCAAGTTCTTCAAACTCATCGTCAAAGATTTCATCTTCATCAAAGTCATAATCATCTTCAAAATCTTCACTATCCATACGAAGTGATTCTGCAACTTTTCCCATGTTTTCCCTGGGCTCTTCTTTTCTCTCCAGCGTTCTTTTTACAGGAGGTTTTTCATCTTCTTCCTGTGGTGGGATCACACCCTCAATCTCATCGATCATCCGCTGGATATCCGGCGGAAGGATCGGCTCTATTTTCTTCGTCTTCTGGTCTTCCATAGTCTCCCCTTGTCTTTCCCCTTCTGTTATATTAATCTCGGTCTCCTCGTCTGACGCCTCTGTCAGATCAATACCCTCTGTAATATCTTCGGACTCATCCGCAAATAATTCTCCGGATGCTTCCTCCGCGTCATCTACAGTTAACTCCTCTTCTCCCAGATCAAGCAGCTCTTCCCCTTCCTCGAAATCCAGCAGATCATCCGGCTCCGGTTCATCCGAATCACTATCCGGCTCGCCTTCCCAGTCTTGCAGGATATCTTCAAGATTCATCTGTCCATCGATCTGATCATCATCTTCTGGTATGATCTCTGTCATATTGCCCGCAGACGATGCCTGCTTTTTCTTCTCTGTAATCTCCTTGACCATGTCGGCATCAACTACAGACTCGATTTCACCGATCGCCTGCTCAAGATCATCCAGCGCCGGCTCTTCTTCGGCTTCATCCGCCTTTTGAACCTCTTTATTTTCCGGGTGAAGAAGCTGTCTGAGTGCTTCATCCAGCGGCATCGTATTTCCAAGTTTCTTTTTCTTCTCCGGAACTTTATTTCCTAATGCATTGTCAGCAGATCTGCTCTCATCGGAGTCTCTTTCTGTTTCCGGATCACCAGGTTCATCACCGGGAGTATCCTGTATATTATTCGAGACTGCCGTACTTTCTTCGGGACTATCTGATTCTACAGCTGCCTGCTCATCCTGTCCTTTCTCCAAGGTGCTGTCATTCTCATCTTCATCCTCTGCCCGGGCCGCATAAGCTGCAATATCCGGCATCTCCTCAGTTTCAGCTGACAGCTTCTCAAATCTTTTGTCATATTTTTCCTGCTGTGACGGTGTCAGCGGTTTATACTGCATCTTGAGCTCCATCGCTTTGTAAACATATTTACCTTCGCTGAACCACAAGATCAGGTCATCACATTCCTCAAGACATTCTGCTGTCATCCCTGCTTCCTGATACAGTTTCGCCAGCTCATATGCCCATTCTTCGATATACTCGGATTTTTTGTACTCTTCCAGGGCATCGATCTGCTGCTCCACCGGTGCCTTCTGCGCACGAAGAATCTGATATCTTAAAATATACTGATTCGGGTCTTTCGGAGCGATCTGCATAAAATCATCATAAAAATCAATCGCCTCGTCAGTATTTCCCGTCTTCAGCGCTAAAGTACACAGCTTGCTGATGATCTTCCGGCTTCCCTCAGCACGGTGATAGGCAAGATTCAGTACACTATAGCTTTTCTCATACTCCTTATTCTTCTCATAAATATCACTGACATTTGTCAGCATAGATGCATTCCGGACTCTCCGCCAGTCAATCTCGTCAGCAATCCCGGCTGCTTTCCTGTATGAGCCATCCTCCATAAGTTCGAGCATCTGCTCCGTCTTTTGCTTATATTCATACTTATCCACTGCATTCACCTCATCGAAAATAATATTTCATCGATCTGCATCTGATTTGCCGAAAGGCAATATTCTTTCAATAGTTTATCAT
>DYCJ01000019.1:0-5539 GCA_019418195.1 Clostridiales bacterium
AAGGCACAGTGACAGGAACCACAGATTGTATTGTGTCCTGCTTGTCAGGTGAGCCTTCAATATTTTTTTGGCAGCAAACAAAATAACGATCATGCCGCTGATCAGTAAATTGCAGATCAAAAAATGTATGATAAAGCCGGTCATAAAACCATCTCCTTATCTTGATTTTTTTGAAAGCAGGGAACGCAAATGGTTGAGTTCTGTTTCTGACAATTGATTGTTTTCTAAATATGACGAGAGCATTGCACTGATATCTCCATCATAGAAACGCTTTATGAACGAATTACTCTGCTGACTGATATATTCGTTTTCTTCCACAAGAGGAGTATAAACAAATACCCGGCCTTGTTTTTCATAGGTCAGTGCGCCCTTTGTAACAAGTCGTTTATAAGGGTCTGAATTGTTTTCGCTCTCCATGAGGTGGTTTTCAACAGTCGCTCTGTTATTTCATTTGTGTTGATCGGGGCTGATTTCCATACAATTTTCATAACTTCAAATTCGGCTTCTGAGATATGGGGTAAAGCGTGCATCGCGAATCCTCCTTTTATCTTACATATGTAATAAAATTATTATAAGTTAATATAGATATCATGTCAAATTTTGTTTTTATTATCTAATTGGCAGCTTTAGAAAGAATGTCTCTCCGCCGCCTTCCGTATCCTCAAAGCCGATCTCCACGCCCAGCATTTTTGCCAGTTCTTTTGCGATGCATAATCCCAGACCGAAATGAGATTTGTCTGTACGTGATTTATCCCCGCGGTAAAAGCGGTTGAAGATAAATGGCTTATCACTCGTAGCAAAGGAGCAGCATTACCGGGCGTGACCTTAAAAATCGAATATTGAAAAGAATTGATCAGAAATGCTGCTGTGACCAAAGAGAAGGGCTGGAGAAGCCTTTCTTTTTGGTTTATTAATTTTTATATTGACTCTCACGCAACGTCATGGATTAAAGTGAACATATCAAGAGCAGGAGGGCAGCAGTTATGAGGACGGTAAAGGAAATATCAGATCTAACAGGTATCAGCGTGCGCACGCTTCACTATTATGATGAAATCGGGTTATTAAAGCCGACAGATAAAAGTGAGGCGGGATACCGGCTTTATGACGATAAGGCACTGGAAACATTACAGCAGATTTTGTTTTTCCGGGAATTTGATATCCCCTTGAAAGAAATCAAAGCTGTCATGGAGAATCCGGCTCTTGAGAGAAATCAGATCCTGAAGATGCAGAGAAAAATGCTTGTTGCGAAGAAGGAGCGTTTAGAAAGCCTGATCGCCAGCATCGACAGGATTTTGAAAGGAGAGAACAGGATGGACTTTGAAGTGTTCAGCAAAAATGAATTAGAGGATATGTACAATGCCATGGAAGCAAATATGAGTGAAGAGCAGAAAAATATCTTTATTGAGCATTACGGCAGTATGGAAGCATGGAAAAAGAATTTTCTTGAAAGCGCTGCAAGCGAGGCAGTTCAGAAGAATTTCCGGAAAGTCGTTGAATGGTACGGGAGTAAGGAGAAAGCTCTGGAAGCATCGAAAAATACGGGAAATCCGGAAATCTTCCCTGCGTATCAGAAACGACTCGGTACAATTATAAAAAAGCTGGCGGATCTAAAAGGGAAAGATGTAAATTCCTTTGAGGTGAGAGAATTAGTCGGGGAATATGATTTTGTTACCAAACAGATGTACCAGCTGCCGGATGCAACGGATATGGTGCTTGAAATAGCGGGTGCTTACCGGACAAATCGGGAAATACAGGCGGCACAGGATTCTGTTTACGGAGAAGGAACGACGGAGTTTATCGGGGAGGCGATAGAAGTCTTTTATGGAAAATCATAATCAGAGAACATAATTATTTATTAAAGATGCCGGAGTCGGGTACAGGGCTCCGGCATCTTTGATGACAGTAAAATGTTTAAACTTTATCTATTGTAGCTTGGAGTGGCCCTTTGTGATAGAATGAAACAAAGAAAATAACAAAAGTCTGTGAGGCGGAAAAATGTTAGAATTGGATAAGACAGGAATAAAGCAGGTTGTTTTGGATGAACTTATTTCAATTGCAGAGAGATATCATATTGAGAAATTAATTTTATTTGGTTCCAGGGCAAGAGGAGACTTCAGGAGAACAAGTGATATCGATCTTGCCGTTTCAGGAGGAGACTTTGCCCGGTTTGCTCTTGATGTGGAAGAAGAAACATCAACTCTTTTAAAATACGATTTTGTGGATCTGGACCGGAAGGTTCAGAAGGAATTACTGAAATCGATTGAAAAGGAAGGAGTAGTGATCTATGAAAAAATATGATAATTTCCGTGCGGCGCTGACAAATATGAAAGAAATAATGTGTCTCACTCCTACAATAAAGAAATTGCTCTGGAAATTGTAAGACAGGCAAAAGATGATTTTTATCAGATGTTTTGCGAACTGGAACGGGAGATAGAACTCCGCTGGCTATAGAATAAAGAAGATATATGATGTATCGACCGGAGGATGCGATGGAAGCCTTTTGCCGCAGAGAATCTTGACTACAACAATCCTCTTTTTTATAATAATTCTGGTGCGTTCTGAGCGGCTTTTTGCGGTGGGGCTTATGTTCCTCACATCTATCTCCCAGTACGTGTGGAAAGGATATGAGTATGGGGCGGTGAATTACCTGCTCAAGCCTTTGAAATACGGAAGACTTAAGATGGAATTAGACCGGTATTTTTCACATTATCAAGGGAGGGAGGAGCCCTTTCTCAGTTTCGCCAATGACAGCGGGAAATACAAGGTGTTATATAAAAATATCCGTTATGCGGAAACGCATAAGCGAAATGTGCTCCTGCATTTTGAGAATCAGATCCAGGTGATCCACAAAAATATGAAAGAGGTGGCGGCTCTGCTGGAGACACAACGGCAGTTCTGCAGATGCCACGCCAGCTTTGCAGTGAACCTTTCGTATGTAAAGGGTGTAGAAGGGCTGGAAGTCCTGCTGACGACCGGGGAACGCATACCGGTGAGCCAGCCGAAGCGGAAGGCATTTATGGCGAAGATGACGGACTTCTGGGGAGATATGCTATGATACGTTTTTTTAATATCTGTTCTTTCTTTTTGGCCTGGGGATATGCCTTTGTCTTTTATCTGATTTTAAAGGCTTTTCTGCCTCTACGGGAAAACAGAGTTTTGAAAATTGTCGCATTTCTCGTGTGCGGATATTTAGCAGATACTATTATTTATTCTAATGATTTAGGCGGTCTGCTCGGCACAATGCTTGCCTTTTTCGTATATATTTTGTTGTGTCTTATATTTATGATTCCATGCAGACAGCGCAGCGTTTACGGTATATGGAATCACAGCAGGATTATTATCGTCAGCGTGTTGCGGACGAAGAACGTATTCGTTCAATCTATCACGATATGAAAAACCATCTTCTCGTACTTGAGAGCAGTCAGGAAACAGCAGCTGCCCGGCAGATGGCGAAGGAGCTGCGTGCACAGATCGCAGACTATGAAGATTACATCCATACAGGTAATGACTTTCTGGATATCATTATCAGAGATAAGGCAGAAAAAGCCCGGGAGAAGCATATCGACTTTTCCGCTGCCATTGATATCAGCAGTGCGGACTTTATAGAGCCTCTTGACATCAGCACATTGTTTGGCAACGGGATAGATAATGCAATGGAAGCAAGTGAGAAACTCCCGCAGGAACAGAGAGTCATTGCAGTGAAAGCAGGGCGGGTGAATGATTTCATTTCTATTCTGATCGAGAATAACTGCGTGGAAGGACAGGCTGCTGATAAGACTGGAAAACACCGGACGACAAAAGCAGACAGCTTTCTGCACGGATTCGGTATCACGAATATGGAAAAGACAGCAGAGAAATACGGGGGAACCTGTACGACAAGGCAGGAAGACGGCAAGTTTACATTAAAAATATTACTTCCGGTGATAAAGAAATCGTAAAGTGAGGCGGCGGCAGGACCGCCCCTCTGTCAGGATCACAGAGTCGGGAAAATTCCCGGCTCTGTTTAACGTTAGTCTTCGAGATACTGTTGGATATGTTCGAGAACCCGCTCAATCTTTTTGTCTTTCTGTGCTGCATCAGAGGATTCTTTCGCTTCCATCAGATCATCTTTAATAAAGTTCATGAGTAATTTTAATTCTTTTTCGCTGATTCCCATTTCATCCATGATATACTCCTTTCTCCACCTGCCTGGTTATTAAGCCGCTCAAATTTTGCGGCTTAATAGAATTATTTCATATAGTGCGCTATATGTCAATTATCATCTTTGGAATTCAGGATATCGTCTGTTTTTTCATTTAAAGCATCAAGGTAAAACTGTCTCATACTTGGATATCCTGCTTTGCGTGCCGCGGCTTCATATCTTGTAAATTCGTCTGGTTTGACGCGAAAACGGATTTCTTTCAGCTTCTCGAGATACTTCATGATCCGCTGTTTTGACTTTTCATCATATGGCATATTCTGTCACCTCTTAAAACAGAGCAATGAGAACGCTCCAAATCATATTTTGTACAATTATTGTAACACAAAATAAATTAGTGCGCTATACGATATGTTTGACAGAAAAATAAGAAATTGTATAATAGGATCAGAGGCGGCAGAGATGCCCCTCTGTCAGGATCACAGAGTCGGGAAAATTCCCGGCTCTTTTAAATTTTACACTCTGAATATTAGTTTTTGCAGTTCCCATTGAAGATTTCTCCGGTTTCAATAAGATGTATGTCAGAAGATAATCCCGCAAGGGTATTTTAAGAACACAGCGTAACAGGTGAAAGGAGAATCAGACATGGCAATCTTAACTGCATCACATCTGAAAAAATATTATGGAAAGGATGAGAGCCTTGTAAAGGAACTGGACGACGTGAATGTCTCCATCGAAGAGGGACAGTTCGCAGCCGTTATCGGTACGTCCGGCAGCGGTAAATCCACACTTCTCAATATGCTGGGCGGTCTGGATGTACCTACTTCCGGTAGTGTACAGATCGAGGGAAATAAACTTAAGGAAATGAGCGAAGAGCAGCTCACTGTATTCCGCAGGAAAAGGATCGGATTTATCTTCCAGAATTACAACCTCATCCCTTATCTCACAGCATATGAAAATATCGTGCTTCCGGTGCGGCTGGACGGAAAAAAAGAAGATAAGAAGTTCTTAAAGGAGATCGTAAATTTTCTGGAACTAGACGGAAAGCTATCCAACTATCCGAGCCACCTCTCCGGCGGGCAGCAGCAGAGAGTCGCTATCGCAAGGGCGCTTATCACAAAACCGGCGCTCCTGTTGTGCGATGAGCCCACAGGAAATCTGGACAGCCGGACCAGTGACAAGGTCATCGATCTTCTCAAGATGACCAGTGAGAAATTCCACCAGACAATCGTAATGATCACTCATAACCCGGAGATCGCACAGAAAGCTGACCGGCGGATCCGCATCGAAGACGGGCGGATCCAGAGCGATGAAACCGCATATGAAACAGACAGCAGGGTAACGGCGTAAGGAGGAATTTGAGATGAGTGGAAAGAAAACGGCGAAGCATATGATTGCGCT
>DYCJ01000019.1:5549-11420 GCA_019418195.1 Clostridiales bacterium
TGTCAAGACAGAGCCTTAAGACGGGCAGGATGCGCAATATTTTCGTGAGCATCACGATCGTACTGGCGGCAGCGCTGCTGACGGCGATCCTGATGTTTGTATAGGGACAGCGGACAGAGACTGCGCGGGAACTTTCCCATGCCCAGCAGGCAGGCTATTACAATCTGACTGATGAACAGGTGCAGGCGCTTGCATCAGACGAGCGGATCGCGTATCAGATCCGGGTGAAGACAGGTGTTCTCTCCGACATGGACGGTTTCTCTGTGATGCCCTATTATGTGAATGAAATGTCGGATGAGATTCGGATCGGGGAGTTGACAGAGGGAACATTGCCGGAAAAGGAAAATGAGGCGGCTGTGCAGGGAGCCATGCTGGAACGCATGGGGATCGAGCCGGAAGTGGGCAGCAGTGTGACGCTTGACTTCTATGACGGAAATGAGGAGACATTTACCGTGTCCGGTATCCTTGCAGGAGGCGAAGGCTCAAAGCCGTTTTCCGTCTTCTTCTCCGAAGCATACGCGGAAAACGGCAGTCAGTTAAAAGATATGCCGTATGAGGTCTATGCCAAGATTTACGGGGCAGCAGATATGTATCCGGATGAACTCAGGGAAGCGATATATCTGATCGGAAGCGACGCCGGGATCGAGAGAAAGTACATCAATCCGTCCAAAGCTTATCTGGATTCCCTGTCTATAGAAAGCCGGCAGATCCTGCTCTGTGTCCTGGTGGGCGGCGTGATCCTGCTCGCCTGTGTGCTGGTGATCTATGGTGTATTCTGTCTGTCAGTTATCGGCAGGATCCATCAGTTCGGCCAGCTCCGCACGATCGGCATGACAAAGAAGCAGTTGAAGAAATTTGTCTCAAGAGAAGGACGGCTTCTGTTTTTTAGATCTGTTCCCATCGGCATTGTCATCGGCGGCGTGGCAGGATATTTTATGAAACCACGCGGATTCAGTATACTGAATACATTGATCATAGCGGCAGCAGTGTTTGTGATCATTTATATTATTACGATGCTGTCTGTGCATAAACCTGCAAAGATAGCAGGAAACGTGTCTCCCATGGAAGCGCTCCGTTATGTGCCCCAGGACGGCATGAAGCAGGCTTCCGGTAGAAAACAGTGCCGCGATCTTACCCCTGCTGGGCTTGGTATTATGAATTTCTCCAGAAACAGGAAAAAGGCAGCCATCACCATGCTCTCCCTCGGGCTTGGCGGTATCCTTTTTATGACGGCAGCCACTTATATGTCATCTTTCAGCAAGGAGAGCTATGCGAGACAGGGCGACTTTCAGGAGTCAGAGTTTATCATAAGCTATTCTCCGTCCGCCGTAGAATTGAATGAAAACGGGCTGAGCGGAATGCAGGCTGATACACCTCTGGGAGATGAGATGACCGGACAGATTGCTTCTATCGACGGCGTGGAGAAGGTGACTGAGCGCAAAGGCTTCGGTGTGCAGTATGATTTCCCGCTGCATGATGAATATGGAAGCAACGATATTATTTATCCTCTTACAGAAGAAGAGATGCAGGGGATCGACTCCTATGTGACAGAAGGTACTGCTGACACAGAAGCGCTTTTGAGGGGAGAACAGGTGCTCGTAGCTGGAAATGATACGGTGGAAGAGATCTACGGCTGGAAATTTCAGGTAGGAGATAAAGTGACTCTTCACTATTATGACGGCAGCGGCATGGCAGAAAAGGAAGTGGAGGTCGCGGGAATGATCAGCGATGCATTTGACCGGGATCACAACGGGATCGAAGGCTGGTTCGTCATGCCGGAGCAGGCAGTGCTTGACTGGATTTCCTATGACAGTATCAACAGCAGTCTCCTTATCAGCACAGATCCTGCAAAAGAGACCGCGGTAGGAGAGAGTCTGACCCAGATCGTCGGAGAAAGGCCGGAGCTTACAATGGAAACGCTTGCTGAGCGCCGTATTGCGTACGGACAGAACGCGGACCAGATATTCGGAGCCATCAGCGGGCTTGCTATATTTATCATGACGTTTAATATCCTCAGTATGATGAATACGCTCATCACAAACATCGTGACCCGCAAGCAGGAACTTGCCATGCTGGAGTCTATCGGCATGAGCAAGGGGCAGATCCGGAAGATGCTTTTGGGAGAGAGCCTGCTTCTTGTGGGTGTGACAGTAGGCGTGACCATGACCATCGGAACACTGTGCGGCTATATTCTCTGCCGTATGCTCCATGGAATAGGCGCCGTCTATATGCAGTTCAGATTCCCGTTTGAATTCGCACTTGGATATGTGGCAGTGCTGATCCTCGTGCCGCTCCTTATTACGGTTGTTTCTATGAAGAGCTTTGCCAGAGAAGCGTTGGTGGAGCGACTGAGAGGGATGGAGTGCTGATGTATATGTACAGGTGCAGCCGGTATCAGGGATGCTATAAGATATGGCTTTCCGGAGGATATGATTTTCTAATTATATCGCCGGATATAGCAGCCGCGCTGATTACAGAGATGCAGAGCGCTCATGCAAAAGAGAAGAGCGTTTGTGAGGATGAAATATTTCCTCCGGGATACACCGAATATCTGGAACAGGTTATGGACGCAAATCGGATGGACAAAAGTATTTATGACGTGGCTGCGGAGCAGTTCACTTAAGACAGCATCTGACTGCATAGTCTGGCGAAAATCCGCTTGCCATTCCTCCTTCTTCTGCGTATACTGTACATGAACTAACAAAGGGGGAAGCAGCGGATTTTTGAGAGTATCTGCTGCGCACAAAAGACGATGAAGACAAGAAAACAGATGAAACGGCTTGGAAGGATATCCCTGAAAAAGCACTATGTGATCTTTGTGGCCGCCTGCCTGATCGCAGCATTTCTGGCGTCGGAGTTCACCAGCTCGTTGAATTTTTCTACAGCACAGAATTATGAAGGATCCTATGACCAGGTACAAAGTGATCTGAATGAAGACGGAACCTACACGATCAAGACAAAAGTGGACAGCATCGGCTGGGAAGATGTGATCCGTATCATAGTAGAGGACAACATGCAGGCCGGAAAGGAGATGTCGCAGGAGATACGGCAGAATGCCATCGAAGATTCCGAAAACGGAAATCCCATGTTCGGACGCACGCGGGGAGTGTTGTCAAATATTGTGAATCAGGTCAGTTCGGGATCGATCATCGTTACTGCGGCAGCTGCGATCGGCTCGATTACCGGCTCGGATAATCTGGGTATCCTGATTTTGATCGTTATCGGGGCTTTGGGGATGTTTGTCTTCTGGTTCTTTATCCGGAACACATTTTCGGTAGTGATCAGGCGTATATTTCTTGAGGGAATGATATATGACAGAGTAACGACACAGCGTTTTGTATTTCTTCTCCGTGTGAAGAAATGGCTGAAGGCATCCTGGATCATGTTTGTAAAATATGTTTACTATTCATTGTGGTGCCTGACCCTTGTGGGAATCGTAGTCAAGCATTACTCCTACTTTCTCGTACCGTATATTGTGGCTGAGAACCCGGACATGACGGCACGGCAGGCGATCACATTGTCAAGAAAGATGATGAAAGGACATAAGTGGCAGTGCTTTGTGTTTGAACTTTCTTTCCTTGGATGGGAAGTACTTGGAATACTGACTATGGGAATCTTTAATATACTGTACACCAATCCGTATCAGATGGCGTCCTTTACCCGCTACTATGCAGAATTGAGAGCAGAGGCAATAGAGAAAGGCATTCCGGGAGCAGAACTTCTGCATGACACTTATCTTTACGAGAAGGCAGAGCCTTATGTGATCGCGGCGAAGTATCCGGATGTGATCAAAGTGATGGAACAGCCGGAAGACACGGCAGAGAAACTGACCGGATGGAGAGGCTTTCTGGCGCGTAATTTCGGAGTCCTTCTGCTGAGAAGAGAGCAGGAACGCGCATATGAGCGCCATCAGGCAGATTATGTAAGGGTTCATTCTATGATCGACGATGTACAGAGAGAAGCATATCCGGTACGCCTGTATCCGATTCCGGAAGAGGAAAGGCGTAAATTTGTACAGTCGTTAAATTACATGCGTCACTACTCGGTGTGGTCCCTGATCACGATTTTTCTGAGCATGTCGGTGTTCGGGTGGCTGTGGGAAGTGGGGATGCATCTTGTATCTTACGGCGAGTTTGTCAACCGCGGCGCCCTGCACGGACCGTGGCTTCCAATTTATGGTACAGGGGCTGTACTTATCTTGACAGTATTAAACCGGTTCCGAAAGAATCCTGCGCTGGAGTTCGGGGCAACGATCGTGCTGTGTGGTTTCCTTGAGTATATGACTTCACTTGTCATGGAGATTGCCACAGGCGGCACGAAATGGTGGGATTACAGCGGATATTTCCTGAACCTGAACGGCAGGATCTGCGCAGAAGGGCTTCTTGTATTCGGTATTGGCGGTCTGGCCATCGTATACGTGATCGCTCCTATGATAGATGATCTGGTAAACAGGTTTAATGAAAAGAAATTTATGGTCATCTGTACGGTGCTGATGGTATTCTTCCTTGCGGATGCGGTGTATTCGCAGATCCATCCGAACACAGGAAAAGGAGTCACTGATATAGAAGAGGCGAGAGGGACAGACTTTGCACATCAAATATCAGGAAAACAGATACAGGCATAAAATCAGATACAGCAGCAATTATAAAAAGGGATGGCCGGAATGGTCATCCCTTTCGTCTTGTCGCAACATCCTGAAACCGGAAATAATCCGGCCGGTGGCGTGACTGTGTAAATTCAAACTGCACTCCGTCATCATTGAATGTCTGGCTGGTGATCACGGCCATGCAGTTATAGTCTTTCATATCAATATATTTCTCATCAATCTGCGTCACATGTTCCACTGTGAGTGTCCGCTTGCTGGTAGTGATCGTCATACCCAGCTCCCCTTCGAGATAATCGTAAATGGAATGACTGGCAATCTCCGGAGTCAGCCCCTTAACGAGCTCTTTCGAAAAATAATTGTGGTTGAGGATCAGAGGCTTCCCATCCAGTGAGTGGAGACGCTGAAGATAATAGAGTTCTGTCCCCTTCTTAAATCCTGTCTTTTTCTCTATCTTTTCATCTGCGGTGATCTCAGCAAACTGAAGAACTTTTGTAAATGCCTGCTGATGGTTGCGGATGGCGGATTCCTTGAACGATTCAATACCGCCTACGGTAAACGAAGTCTGCTCGATGGGCTGGAAGATGTTCCTTACACCCTTGCCGTGCATGGGCTGGACATAGCCGTCGGCGGTAAGTTCTGCGAGCGCACGGCGGACGGTATTGCGGGAACAGTCATATTCTGTGATCAGAGCGTGTTCAGACGGCAGCATTTCCTGATAAGTATAGTATTCTGTCTCGATCTTTTCTTTTAAATCTCTGTAAATATAATCATATTTTGCTTTCGGCATAAACCCACTTCTCTCTTAGGCATCTTGTTTGAACATCCTTAATTATAGAAATCTATATTCCCAAAATCAAGTTAAAAATCTATGCGGAACTGATTTCAGAAGAAATATACAAATTTTTTTGGGGTGTTTTGTGAATAATGGCAGAAAAGAACTATTTTTCAAAAATCGGTTGACTTGTTTAAACAAGAATGATATATTCAAGATGTTCAAACAAGTTCGACTTGTAAAAATAATGTTTCAGGTAAAACAAGTATGAAAGAGAGGAAGAGAAACGATGGGAAAGTATGATAATGATGTAAAACGTCTGCTTGAACTCGTCGGGGGCAAGGAAAATATCCAGGCTGTCTCCCACTGTATGACAAGGATGAGATTCGTCCTTATCGATCCGAAGAAAGCGGATGAGAAAGCGATCGAGGATCTGCCAAGTGTAAAGGGAACATTTACACAGGCAGGACAGTATCAGGTCATCATCGGAAAT
>DYCJ01000019.1:11430-19063 GCA_019418195.1 Clostridiales bacterium
GTATTTTATAATGAATTTACGACATATGCGGGCATCGAGGGTGTGAGCAAGGATGCCGTGAAAGCAGCGGCGAAGACGAATCAGAATATCGCCCAGAAGATCATGGGAACACTGGGCGAGATATTTGCGCCACTGATCCCGGCCCTGATCTGCGGAGGTCTTGTGCTCGGCTTCAGAAATGTGATCGGTGAGATCAACTTCTTTAATAACGGTACACAGAGTCTTGCGGATGTCTCCCAGTTCTGGTCAGGAATGTACAATTTCCTCTGGCTGATCGGTGAAGCGGTATTCCATTTGCTGCCGGTAGGTATCGTATGGTCGATCACTAAGAAAATGGGAACGACTCAGATTCTTGGTATCATCCTTGGATTGACGCTTGTGTCTTCCCAGCTCCTGAACGGCTTCAGCGTATCGTCCACACCGGCTGACGAGATTCCGGTATGGGATTTCGGATTCTTCCAGGTTGAGATGATCGGTTATCAAGGCCAGGTCATCGCGGCGATGATGGCAGGCTTCGTCCTTGTATATCTCGAGAAGTTCTTTAAGAAGATATGCCCGGAAGTGATCAGTATGATCGTAGTTCCGTTCTGTTCCCTTGTTCCGGCGGTTATTATCGCCCACACGATCGTAGGCCCGATCGGCTGGACGATCGGAAACGCTATCGGAGATGTAGTATACGCAGGGCTTACATCTGACTTCAGATTCCTGTTCGCGGCAGTATTCGGCCTGTTATATGCACCACTTGTTATGACCGGTCTGCACCATATGACAAATGCAATAGATTCACAGTTACTCAATACCCCGGCAAAGAGTACGATCCTCTGGCCGATGATCGCTCTTTCCAATATCGCACAGGGATCAAGTGTGCTCGCAATGAGCGTGCTCCAGAAGAAAAACGAACGCGCGCAGCAGATTAATGTTCCGGCATGTATTTCCTGTTATCTGGGAGTTACAGAGCCTGCATTATTCGGTGTCAACCTGAAATATGTATTCCCGCTTGTATGCGGCATGATCGGTTCCTGCTGCGCGGCAATGATTTCTGTAGGATTCGGAGTTGAAGCCCTGAGTATCGGAGTCGGCGGACTTCCGGGAATCCTCTCCATCAAGCCGGAGTACTGGGGACTTTTCCTCCTGGCAATGGCAGTTGCGATCATAGTTCCGTTTACACTGACATTTATCGTCGGAAGGATCAAACTCTCAAAAGAAGACAGATTTGGCAAAGAAAATGCTGCTCCGGCAATTGAGTCAGCAGACAGAACAGATTCTGCAGCAGTTTCCAATACAGGTGCATCGGATGTAAAAGAACTGAAATCAATCCTTGACGGCAAGGTAATGTCCATCGAGGAGGCTCCGGACGATGTGTTCTCCCAGAAGATCATGGGCGACGGCGTTGCTATCGAACCGGCTAATACAGTCGTGACAGCTCCGGCTGACTGCGACGTAAGCGTTGTAATGGCTGATACAGGCCATGCGTGCGGCCTGACACTTCCTAACGGAGTGGAACTTTTGATTCATGTCGGTGTTGACACAGTCGATATGGGGGGAGACGGATTTAAGCTTCTTGTAAATGAAGGCGATCATGTAAAAGCAGGACAGAAACTCATCGAGTTCGATCCTGAGAAGATCAAAGCAGCGGGACATCCGTGTACGACAATGCTGATCGTGACCGCAGAGGGAAGCGCTGCTAATATCCGGATGCATTCCGGCATGGATGCAAAAGCAGGAGAGACAACCGTCATCTCTTGGGAATAATAATTAAAATAAGGAAGGACAGGGGTTACAAAACTATGAAAGATTTCAGAAAAAGTACTGTATACCAGATTTATCCCAAATCATTCTGTGACACGAACAAAGACGGCCTCGGCGATCTGCGCGGCGTGATCAGCAAGCTTGACTATATTAAAGAGCTCGGCGTTGATTATATCTGGCTTACCCCATTCTTTGTATCTCCGCAGAATGATAATGGATATGATGTAGCGGACTATTATAACATTGACCCCGGATACGGAACTATGGAAGATGTGGAAGAGCTCATCGCAGAGGCCGATAAGCGCGGTATCGGCCTGATGTTCGACATGGTGTTCAACCATGTTTCAACAAATCATGAGTGGTTCCGGAAAGCTATGGCAGGGGACCCGTACTACAAAGATTTCTTCATCTTCCGCAAAGGCAAGGACAACGGTGGACCTCCGACTAACTGGGAGAGCAAGTTCGGCGGAAATGCATGGGAATATGTTGAGAAATTTGATGAATATTATCTGCATCTGTTTGATGTGACACAGGCAGACCTGAACTGGGAAAATGAAAATGTCAGAAAAGAGATCCAGAAGATATTGAAGTTTTGGATGGAGAAAGGCGTCAAAGGATTCCGATTTGACGTGATCAACCTGATCAGCAAAGCCTGCTACGAGGACGACGATATTGGCGACGGCCGCAGATTCTACACAGACGGTCCGAAGATCCACCAGTATCTGAAAGAGATGCATGATGCAACATTCGGGCAGGCTGACGGATTCGTGACTGTGGGCGAGATGTCCAGTACTACGATCGATAACTGCTATCAGTATGCAGGCCGTGATACAGGAGAATTGTCTATGGTATTTAGCTTCCATCATCTGAAAGTAGATTTCATGGGAAATGAAAAATGGGTGCTTGTGCCTGCGGATTTCCAGAAACTCAAAGACATTATTTTTGAGTGGCAGACAAAGATGGCAGAACATAATGCCTGGAACGCAGTGTTCTGGTGTAATCATGATCAGCCCCGCGTCGTATCCCGCTTTGGCGATGAAGGTAAATATTGGAAAGAATCAGCCAAGATGCTCGGAACTATCATCCACTGCCTGCGCGGTACACCGTATGTATACCAGGGCGAAGAGCTGGGCATGACAAACACAGACTTTACAGATATCTCACAGTTCAAGGATGTAGAAAGCCTGAACCATTACCAGATCCTTCAGGATAAAGGACTCTCGGCTTCCGACGCTCTGCGCATCATCCAGATCCACTCCCGTGACAACGGGCGTACACCGATGCAGTGGGATGCTTGCAAATACGCCGGCTTCACATCTGAGGACAGCGCAGAGCCGTGGATCGCTGTGAACAGCAACCATGAAAAGATCAATGCGGCAGACCAGCTGAAAGATGAAGATTCCATCTTCCACTATTATCAGAAGCTGATCGCCCTTAGAAAAGACTCCGAAGAGTCCGATGTTACCGCTTACGGCGATGTGGAGCCCCTGGCACAGAGAGATCCGTCCGTATTTGCGTACCGCAGGACTTATGACGGACACGAACTGATCGTGACAGCCAACTTCTACGGAAAAGAATACCAGTGGAAAGGCGCACCGGATCTTAACGGATTCAAAAAAGTGCTGGGGAACTATGAAAACACTGAGATTGCAGAAGATGGTACGATGAACATGAAACCATACGAAGCAGCAGTGTGGTATCGGTAATTCGTATTTTACAGACCGGCAAAGCATCCGCCGGGAGACAGGTATTGCTAGCGCACCCGCTTTCGCTGCGTTACTCTACGGTGCGTACGCAATACCTGTCTCCCGGCTGCTATCTTTCCCATCCCGAAACACGAATTCAAGTTCCTGAAAATCCCCCTCTTTTCTTTACGATATAGATCGGCCGTTTCTTGCTTTCCATATAATCTTTCGACACATACTGTCCCAGAATGGAGATGAAGAACATCTGCACACCGTTGAGCAGCAGGATCAGGCAGATGAGAAGCGGAAGCCCGGCCAGCCCGTTCCCGGTCAGCAGAGCCCATATCCCGGTTACTATTGCCGCAAGAATCAGGAAGACACCTGCTGTTCCTGCCATAGTGACAGGAGCGGAGGAAAATGACAGGATGCCGTCCACCGCATACCGGAAGAGAGAACGCAGGGACCATTTCGTCTCGCCAGCCGTCCGCTCTACATTGTGGAAGGGAATCCATTTTGTGTCAAAACCGACGAAAGAAAAGATTCCTTTCATATATCGGTTGTATTCTTTCAGTTCAAGGATGGAGTCAGCCATTGCCCGGCTCATCATGCGGAAATCTCCCTTGCCATCTCCCATATCCAGTTTACAGGTTTTTCGGATGATCTTATAGAATGTGCGGGAGAGGAGACTGCGGAGTTTATTTTCGCCGGTGCGGTCTTCGCGCAGCCCTGCACAGCAGTCATAGCCTTCTGTTTTCAGCACATGATACATTTCTTGCAAAAGATGCGGCGGATGCTGCAGGTCCGCATCCATAAATACACAGTAATCTCCCGAGGCATTCTGCAGACCGGCATACATGGCCGCTTCTTTCCCGAAATTTCTGGAAAAGGAAATATATCTGCACCGGCTGTCTGTGCGGCAAAGACTCTCAAGGATATCGGGAGTATGATCGCGGCTTCCGTCATCTACAAACAGAAATTCACATTCAGCCCCTTCGATGCCGGTTACTGCCGCTGCAGTAACGCGGTAAAATTCCGGCAGGGCATTCTCTTCATTATAACAGGGAACGATAATACTGATCTTATCCATGGTTGACGACCTCCTTTTTAAAAATCCCGAATTTACACAACACATAATTCCCAATCACGGTGATCACGCTGACAGCTAATTTCGCCGGAAAAGCGGCTGTGTCCAGCTGGCTTATGAGCAGCCACAGAAGCACGTTTTCCACGATCAGAGTTATGAAGCGCAGCGCTGCAAAGGATGCAAGTTCACCGGCGACATGTTTCTCAGAGTGAAAGACCACACGGCGGTTCAGAATATATGCGGTGAGTACGGCACCTGACCATGCCACGCTGTTGGCGGCAAGGTAGGGAATCTGCATGGCGAGAAACCCTGCATACAGGAGATAGTTGACGCCAGTGATCAGGACCCCGCTGATCAGATAAGTAATAAGTTCACGCTTGATTTTCATATACAATTCCTCCCTGTATTGTGTTTGCATTGGCGCAGTAATATATACACGAGATATATGACATATCCGGCTGATGCAGATGTGCTGACGATACATCCGGCTGCCTTCCCGGGCGGGGTAAAGCGAAATTCTACAGTGTGCTCCCCCTTCTTAAGATAAGTCCCGGCAAATGCTTCGTTTACTTTTACAAGTTCTGCAGTTTTTCCATCCACCAGGATCTCAAGTCTGTTTTGCAAAGGAATGGATGTGATAAGATATCCGTCGCTTTGTGCAGTTACTGTGCCGGAGTCTGTCAGCGGAGTGTATTCTTTCGCTGTCAGCAGAGGCTGGTCATAAAGATACCAGCGGATATCGGACAGATGGTAATGCCCTTTAGAAAAAGTGATCTCCAGCCGATCCACCCCGGTGTCCGAATCTGTAGAAAACTGGTAGTGGAACTGATCGTTCCCGTTTGGATACGGGGCAAATGCGCCGGACAGTTTATTGCGTATATTGTTAATGTCGATGACTACAGCCTTTGTTGTCAGATTTTCAACATCAAACTGACAGAGTAAAATGTTGTCGGGCTGAGGATTCTGTATATCCAGTGTCAGGGTGCAGTCCTTTCTTGACGTAACTTCCCAGCCTTCGTCTGTGCGGGTGATGTCAAGCCCGTCGGGGAGCCCGGCAGCTTTGAATTCAGGTGTATACGGGCGCATATTTTTCTCCGGCATATTTTTCTGCCCGGCATTCTCCCTGCCGGCAGATGGCTCCGAACTGTTCGCAACAACAGTCTTCTGCGTGATAACATCCAGTTTTTCCAGCGGTTCCAGTGTGTCGAACCATTCCTGTGAAACAACATCATCCGTAAAATACACAGCCGGCAGAACGTCAGGATTCTCGACGAGAACATTTTCTCCGGACTGCAGGACTTTTTTGTATCCCGCAGGAATATCATCAGAAGTTGTCTCCAGATACCGGACGCCCAGCAGCTGCAGCATAAACGGATTGTCTGAGGTCAGCAGTGCCACGCGGTTGTTGATCCGGATCGGGGTCATAAGGGTGTCGTAGTACAATTCGGAATATTCCCTGTTTGTGACGGAAGAATACATCGTACTGCGCAGCTGTGAAGTATTCAGTTCATTTCCGCTGACAAGAGGGCTGAGCAGGCTGTCATAATGATAGAGCGGATCAAACTGTACCTGCTTCAGTTCGTCATCTGTAAAGCCCGGTGACACATCCGTTTCTTTCACCCAGTCCTCCGTACCCGCTGTAGTCAGGTACATGCCGATCGGCGATATAAGTAGCAGGAGGACGCTCAGCCAGTTCGCAGCAATATAAAGGCGGCCTGAGACAGCGGCTTCCCGTCCCGAAGTATCCTGCCACTTGGCTGCAGATCTGTATTTCCGCCGTAGTCTTGACGCCATGCAAAGACAGAACAGGATTCCGAGTTCCAGCATGATCCAGGGAAACTGTACCTGGCTGAACCAGAGAAGGCTTACCGGGAGCATGACGGCAAAGGGCCAGATCGGAGCAGAGGGCTTCTTTTGCTGCAGGTCTGTTACGTCGGAACGGCATATTTCCAGAAACCGCACACAGTGCAGGATGATCAGAGGCATAAACGGGATCAGGATCTTCGGCCGTGCGTACAGCGTACCGTTTAAAAGGTAGGAGAAGATTCCGAACATCCCGAACAGCAGGAAGAGGATGCTGTCCGGCCGGAGTGTTTTGAGCTTCAGACCTGCCAGTATTGTATAAAAGCAGATCAGAGTAAGACCTATCCCGTATTCGTTAAACAGAATATTGTTAAAGACCGGATTAGGACCAAACAGCTCCAGCAACTGAAGCAATCCCATGCCCGTACCGCTCCGTTTGTGCTCCAGCAGCACCAGGGCTGTAGGAAGCAGGAGCGCTGCCGCCATTGCCGCGGCAAGGACTGCGGAGGGGATATATCGTTTTACAAATGATCCTCTCCAGAATGTCCTGCCTTCCGTCCGGTACCAGTACCATCCAACTGCGGTAAAAGCAGAGATGGAAAAGTAAAAACTGGAGAGACAGATCAGCAGGAGGCACAGTGGCAGCCATTGAAAGCGCTTCTTCCTGATACACAGGAAAGCCCCCAGCAGAAACGGCAGATAATTTACAAACATGATCTGACGGTGCATATGGAAGAGGCATCCTGCTGTCATAAACAGGATACTTCCCAGCCATGCGATAAGCGGGGGTGTCTGTTCTGCCCTCAGCCAGACAAACATGAGGAGAACAGCTCCCAGATATATGACCAGCATATATCCGATCATGATATTTGCCATAGGCACCTTCGGCAGCAGACATCCGATCAGGATGTCCGGCCTTAAGAAACCATAGTAGGCAAACTGATATCCGTTGGACCCGCTGCCCAGATTGATCCATGACGGCAGCAGGGTATGTTGCTCAAGGCACGCATTCCGTATCGTTTCTGCCAGAGTGACATGCTGGCTCAGCCAGTCTGTGTTTGATCCGTAGACATATCCGTCCGGAATAACGGCAGCAGTCAGCATTATAAAAATCAGGATGAGGGAAACGGGGTAAAACCATTTCTTCATCATCTGTATTCCCCCCTTTCAACAATCACAGGTTAATACACGTTTCTTAAAAATCGCCGGAATCGAATCTAAAGAATTCTTAAGAAACCCTTCAGAGAAGATAAAATCGTGTATAATCAGACACAGAACGGGTTTAGAACGGGGGGACGGACAAGTGGATATA
>DYCJ01000019.1:19073-19457 GCA_019418195.1 Clostridiales bacterium
GTACAGAACAGACAGGGAATAAAGCGCCCAGAGTTTTGATTGTAGATGATAATCCGGAGATCCGGGAGATCATTCATATTTTGCTCGGCGGCGAGGGTTATGAGCTGGAAGAGGCAAAAAACGGAGATGAGGCACTCGCGAAGACGGAAGAAGATACATTCGATCTTATCATTTTAGATATTATGATGCCCGGTATGGACGGATATCATACATGTATGGAGATCAGAAAGAAGAGTAACGCACCGATCCTATTCCTCAGCGCCAAGACACAGGAGGGGGACAAGATGCTTGGTTTTTCAAGCGGAGGGGATGATTACCTTGCAAAGCCTTTTTCCTATAACGAGCTAGTAAGCCGGGCAAAAGCTCTGATCCGGCGTTATCAAG
>DYCJ01000190.1:0-3728 GCA_019418195.1 Clostridiales bacterium
GTGAGAACTACAGGGGACTCGGAAAAGGGAGGTATCGAATAGCGGTCAGGACGCATGAGGAGAACTCAAGTCTGATAAATACCCTGAGAGCTATCGTCGGCGGGAATAACGAAGATAAAAACAAAACAGAACGAGTGGAGGATGACAGATGAAAGGATCGATCATGATACAGGGCACTATGTCCAATGCCGGTAAGAGCGTACTGGCCGGAGGACTCTGCCGTGTACTGAAACAGGACGGCTACAGTGTGGCTCCCTTTAAATCACAGAATATGGCGCTCAATTCTTTTATCACAAAAGAGGGACTTGAGATGGGGCGCGCTCAGGTGATGCAGGCGGAGGCCGCGGGAATCGAGCCCGCAGCGGCAATGAACCCGATCCTGCTCAAGCCGACAAATGACACAGGTTCGCAGGTCATTATCAATGGCAAGCCGGTTGGTACTATGTCAGCGGTGGAATATTATAAGCATAAAAAGGACTACATTCCTTATATTATGGAAGCATACGAGGGGTTAAAACGGAAGCATGATGTCATCGTGATCGAAGGAGCCGGGAGCCCGGCCGAGATCAACCTGAAACAGGATGATATCGTAAATATGGGTCTGGCGGAACTGGTGGACGCGCCGGTGCTGCTCGCCGGGGATATCGACAGGGGCGGCGTGTTCGCACAGCTTATCGGGACAGTCATGCTGCTCGAGGAAAAGGAGCGTCAGCGTATCAAAGGAATGATCATCAATAAGTTCCGGGGAGATGTGTCCATCCTGAAGCCGGGACTCGCCATGCTCGAGGAACGTGCGAATATTTCTGTGGTCGGAGTCGTGCCGTATTTTTATCTGGATATCGATGAGGAGGACAGCCTGACCGAGCGTTTTCAGAAGAAAGATAATGCGGGGCTTGTGGATGTGGCTATGATCCGCCTGCCGAGGATATCGAACTTTACAGATATCGCTCCGCTCGAGGCGCTCGGAGAAGTCAGTGTCAGATATGTCGGTTCTCCTGCCGAATTCGGTGATCCGGATGCGGTGATCCTTCCGGGCAGTAAGAATACGATCCAGGACCTGCTCTGGATGAGGCAGAACGGCCTTGAGGCAAAGATCCTGCGCCATGCGTCAAAGGGAGGGCTTGTGTTCGGCATCTGCGGCGGATACCAGATGTTAGGCGAGGAAGTCTCAGACCCGGCCGGAGTAGAGCAGAAAGGAAGCGTCAGAGGACTGGGACTGCTTCCGATACGAACTGTATTTGATACTGAGAAAACAAGAACAAGGGTACAGGGACGCTTCCTCAAGATGGAAGGAATACTGAGAGAACTTTCGGGAATAGAGCTTGAAGGATATGAGATACATATGGGAGAGACATTTGCGCTGACACCTGGAAGATCACTTGTAGAATTTGCAGATATAACAGATAAGAGCAATGATATTCCGGAAGACCTCTCCGGCGGTATCCGCGCGGACGGAGCCCAGTGCGGAAATGTCTATGGATGTTACGTCCACGGGATCTTCGATGCGCCGGGATGTGCGAAAGGATTCGTGAGCGCCCTGCTAAAGAAGAAAGGATACGATCCGTCCGCCATAGAGGTGACGGACTGGAAAGCATACAAGGAAGAGCAGTACGACAAGCTTGCAGATATTATCAGGGAAAGCCTTGATATGGAGAAGATTTATCAGATCATAGAGAAAGGAAATGATGCGCCATGCAGTCTGTGATAAAGATCGGCAGCAGAGAGAGTCAGCTTGCAGTGAGGCAGGCGGAGATCATCCGGGCTCAGATCATGAGCTGTGATCCCGGAATCACGGTTGAGATCATCACGATGAAAACGACCGGAGATAAAATACTGGATAAGAGCCTTGAAAAGATCGGCGGCAAGGGACTGTTCGTAAAAGAACTGGACCGGGCGCTTATGGACGGCAGGATCGATATTGCCGTGCACAGCCTGAAAGATATGCCGATGGAGGATAATCCGGATCTCCCGATCCTTGCTTACGGTAGAAGGGAAGACCCAAGAGATGTGATCCTGTACCGTCCGGGGCTTGAAGAGCTCCCGGAGCAGGCGGTGATCGGTACGTCCAGCAGAAGGCGGATGATCCAGATGGAGAAGCTGTATCCGGGATGCACATTTCGCGGGATCCGGGGAAATGTCCAGACACGGATGCGGAAACTGGAGACAGAAGGTTATGACGCAACGCTTCTCGCAGCGGCAGGATTGAACAGACTCGGGATGGGGCATGTGATCAGCCAGTATTTCTCCGTGGATGAGATGATCCCGGCAGCAGGGCAGGGGATACTTGCCGTGCAGGGAAGAAAAGGAGAATCCCACAGCTGGATTGAAAGGATAGATGTGCGGGAGAGTCGGGCGGCGGCTCTCGCAGAACGGAATTTTATCCGCGTGACCGGCGGAGACTGCACGTCTCCATGTGCCGCGCACGCTCAGGTGAATGGAAATGTACTGAAACTGACAGGACTCTACTATAATGAGGATACGGAAGAATACTCAGTGGATGTCATCGTGACCGATGCGGCAAAAGCGGAGCAGGCAGGAGAGACTCTGGCAGAGCGCATGATGAGGGAAAGCCTGTAGGAAGAGGATGGTATAGAGATGGATGACGTAAGAATGAATGACAGAGACAGGAACGAAGATGCTGGGAAGGTATGGCTTGCCGGAGCAGGACCGGGGGATGCAGGTCTTTTGACTGTAAAGGCGGCGGAGCTTATTGAGCAGGCGGACGTTATCGTATACGATGCGCTGATCACCGCTGAGCTGTTGAGCCGTATTCCCCATGATACAGAGACGATATATGTGGGCAAACACGCGGGAAATCATCCGGTGCCCCAGGAAGAGATCAATCAGATCCTTGTGCGGGAAGCGAAAAAAGGAAAGAAAGTATTGCGTTTAAAGGGAGGAGACCCGTTTGTCTTCGGCCGCGGCGGCGAAGAGCTGGAGACGCTTGTCGAAGAGGATATACCGTTTGAAGTGGTTCCGGGCATTACTTCTTCCGTGGCGGTTCCTGCCTATGCCGGAATCCCTGTGACGCACAGAGATTATACCTCGTCTTTCCATGTGATCACCGGACATGCGAGAAAAGACGGAACACTTAGTATTGACTTTGATTCGCTCGTCCGGCTGAACGGAACGCTTGTGTTCCTGATGAGCGTTTCTTCGATGGAAATGATTCTGAAAGGGCTGATGGATGCGGGGATGGATCCGGATACACCTGCGGCAGTTCTGGAGAGAGGAACGACGGCAGGGCAGAGGCGTGTCGTTGCAACAGTAGAGAATCTGAAGGTAGAGTCTGACAGGGCAGGTATCCGGACCCCTGCTATCATCGTTGTGGGGAAGGTATGCGCACTGTCAGATGAGCTCCACTGGGCGGAAGACCGGCCGCTCGGGGGACGCCAGTTCCTGCTGACACGTCCCCGGCAGAATATGTCCTCACTTGCGAAACGGCTCAGAGATGCCGGGGCACAGGTTATTGAGATGCCTGCCATCCACACGGAGCCTGTTTCACCGAACGAGCCGCTCAGGAGCGCGCTTATGCGTTTCAGAGAGCATGAAGGGGGGAAATGGCTCGTATTTACAAGCCCCATCGGAGTGAATGTCTTTTTTGATGCTTTGAAAGAGATGAAAATGGATCTGAGATCCGTTTTCTGTGGAAAAGGCAATGTACGGATCGGTGCTATCGGATCAGCGACTTCTGGCGCTCTTGGCGGATACGGACTCATACCTGATGC
>DYCJ01000190.1:3738-4958 GCA_019418195.1 Clostridiales bacterium
GAAAAAGGCTCGGAGGATCTTCTCCCGCCGCTCACAGAACGCGGACTTATCGCAGAGGACATCCCGCTGTATCGCACAGTATATGAAGTAAATCCTGTGCTGAAAGAGGAATCTGCCCGTATGTTCCGGAACGGGGAAATTGATGCAGTAACATTTACCAGTGCTTCTACAGTGCATGGATTTGTCCGGGCAATGGCGGATGCGGATACAGACTACAGCAGAATCTGCGCAGTTTGTATCGGAGAGCAGACAGCGAGAGCGGCAGAAGAGTACGGGATGCAGATCGAGATCGCAGATCAGGCTTCTATGGATGCGATGGTGAGAAAGATCATTGAGTTATTCGGGGCAAAAAGCTGAGATAATAAATGATGGCGGAGCGTAAATATGAAAAACGAATATGACGACAAACATTTTTTTGAGCAGTACGCGCAGATGACACGCAGTAAAGACGGTCTTGCCGGTGCCGGGGAATGGCATCAGCTGAAGAAAATGTTCCCGCCGCTTGAGGGCAGCAGGGTTCTGGATCTGGGTTGCGGATATGGATGGCACTGCAAATATGCTGTGGATCAGGGAGCGGAAGAAGTTCTCGGCATTGATGTGAGCAGGCGCATGATCGAAGAGGCGAAGCGGCGCAATGCTGATAAGAGGATCACCTATCAGACAGGATCTTTGGAGGATTACGAATATCCGACAGAAACATGGGACTGCGTAGTCTCAAATCTTGCTCTCCATTATATAGAGGACCTGGAGCCTGTATTTACATCTGTGTACCGTACCCTGAAAAAAGGCGGCACATTTCTCTTTAATATCGAGCATCCTGTCTTTACCGCAGGTGTGAATCAGGACTGGATCTGTGATGAGAAGGGAAAGGCGTTGTACTGGCCTGTGGACGGTTACTTCTATCCTGGGGAGAGGAAGACACATTTCCTCGGATGTGAGGTGCTCAAGTATCACCACACACTGACCCAGATCATGAACGGGCTGATCAGATGCGGTTTTGTGATCGAGATGGTGGTGGAGGCGGAGCCGCCGGAAGAGATGATGGGTCTGCCGGGCATGAAAGATGAGATGCGCCGCCCCATGATGCTGATGATCCGGGTGGAAAAGAAATAACGTGCAACCTATTGCAGGAGATAACAGGAGATAAGAAGGAGCGGACAGGAGGACTGGAAATGCTGGAAGATAAGGATTATGTAATGCGGATCGTGCACGAATGGATC
>DYCJ01000191.1 GCA_019418195.1 Clostridiales bacterium
CGTTAGAACATGTAAATTATGTATACAGTCCGGGGACGGCCTATGAGAAACATGCTCTCAAAGATGTGAGTTTTGAGATACCGCAGGGGCAGTTTGTCGGGATCATAGGACATACCGGGTCGGGGAAGTCCACTCTGATCCAGCATTTGAACGGACTGGTGAAAGCTACGTCAGGAAAAGTCATCTATGAAGGGCAGAATATTTATGAGGAAGGGTACGATATGCGTGCGCTCCGCAGTCAGGTGGGGCTTGTATTCCAGTATCCGGAGTATCAGCTCTTTGAAGTCGATGTGATCAGTGACGTCTGCTTCGGGCCGAAGAATCAGGGACTTTCAAAGGAAGAGTGTGAGAAGAATGCAAAGGCGGCGCTGGAACTTGTCGGTTTTCCGGAAAAATATTATAAACAGTCGCCCTTTGAGCTGTCTGGCGGACAGAAAAGGCGTGTGGCGATCGCCGGCGTACTGGCAATGAAACCGAAAGTGCTGATCCTGGATGAACCGACCGCGGGACTGGATCCGAAAGGCCGCGATGAGATACTGGATCAGGTGGAAAAGCTGCATAAAGAGACGGGGATGACGGTCATTCTTGTCTCCCACAGTATGGAAGATATAGCGCGCTATGTAGAGCGGATCATCGTGATGAACCACGGTGAGAAGATGCTGGACGGCGCGCCGGAGGAAGTGTTCCGCCACTATAAAGAGCTTGAGAAAGTAGGTCTGGCTGCTCCTCAGGTGACGTATGTGATGCATGATTTAAAAGAGCGGGGATTTGATGTCTCTCCGGATGCCACAACGATAGAAGAGGCTGCGGAGGAGATCATGAAGAGTCTCCGGCGCTGAGTGTGAGTTTACAGATACAGAGGAGTAATTATGATCAGAGATATAACAATCGGGCAGTATTACCCGGCGGAAAGCCGGATACACAGGCTGGATCCCAGGGTGAAGATTGTCTGCACCCTGCTTTTTCTCGTATCTCTCTTTATACAGAACAGTCTGCCGGGCTATGTGATCGCAACCATATTTCTTGGAACTGTGATCAGGATGTCCAAAGTGCCGTTAAAATATATCGTTAAAGGACTGAAGCCGGTCGTGATCCTGCTTCTGTTCACTGTAGTGATGAACCTGTTCCTGACCCGGAGCGGGGAGACGCTGGTGCATTTCTGGATCTTTACGATCACGGAGGGCGGACTGAGGACCTCTGTGTTTATGGCAGTCCGTCTGATGTATCTTGTGGCAGGATCGTCCATCATGACATTTACCACATCGCCGAACGGGCTGACCGACGGTATGGAGAAACTGCTCCATCCGCTGAACAGGCTCAATGTTCCGGTCCATGAGGTGGCGATGATGATGTCGATCGCGCTGCGCTTCATTCCGATCCTTCTGGAGGAGACGGACAAGATCATGAAGGCACAGCAGGCGAGAGGAGCTGATTTTGAGAGCGGAAATATCATCCAAAGGGCGAAGGCTATGGTGCCGATCCTCGTGCCGCTGTTTGTCTCTGCATTCCGCAGGGCCAATGATCTGGCAATGGCGATGGAGTCCAGGTGTTATCACGGGGGAGACGGGCGCACGAAGATGAAACCGCTCCGGTATAAGGGCAGGGACAGAGCTGCATATATTCTGACCCTGATCTACATTGTTGTAATATTTGTAGTCGGAAGATTTGTTCCCTTTAAATTGTGGATTTTTTAATCGAGGGTATTATGCGCAGGATTAAACTTACCGTCGCCTATGACGGCACTGATTATTGCGGCTGGCAGATCCAGCCTAATGGCATCACGGTTGAAGAAGTGCTGAACCGTGCACTCTCGCGCCTGACAGGAGAGGAGATACGGGTGATTGGTGCAAGCCGCACGGATGCAGGCGTACATGCGCGGGGGAATGTGGCTGTCTTTGATACGGCGTCGACAGTACCGCCGGAGCGTTTTGCCTATGCGGTGAATCCGCTTCTGCCGGAGGACATCGTGGTTGTGGGGGCAGAAGAGGTGCCGCAGGACTGGCACCCGAGATATCAGAATTCTGTTAAGACGTATGAATATCATATACTGAACAGGGAGATGCCGGATCCGCTCAGGAGGAGAGAAAGCTGGCATGTGTCATTTCCGCTCGACCTTGACAGTATGAGAGAGGCGGCTGCTTATCTGAGAGGAGAACACGACTTCCGGAGCTTCTGCAGCATCCATACCGGAGTGAAGACTACTGTGCGGACGATCTATACTCTGGATATTGACAGGTCGGGAAATCTGATCACGATCCGCATCAGCGGAAACGGATTCCTCTATAATATGGTGCGTATCATTGTCGGAACACTGGTTGAAGTGGGACGGGGCTTTCGCACGCCGGAAAATATGAGGGATATCCTTAATGCAGAAGAACGGGAGAAGGCGGGGGCTACGGCGCCGCCGCAGGGACTTGTGCTTGTATCAATTGCGTACCCGGAGCGGGGGGGATGCTGAACAGGGAGAATAATTCACACCTGACCGTCGCCCACATGCGCACTCGTCGCGCCGAGGCGCTCCAGATCCGCACTGCGTGCTGAGACTGCTTATGAGGGCGTCGGTTATGAGTTTCACTCGCCTCAGGAAAAGGAAGATGCTTCTTACATGCAAGCATGACACCGCCTCTTCCTTTTCCTGAGCAGGGTGTGAATTATAACGGATAAGTTTCCAAATCGTGGAAAAATTTTGTTTTGGTTGACAAAAGCAATCAGTGTTGCTACTATTAATTTATGAGAAGGCTGGATTGTTACTTCCAGGAGGCAAAACCAGATTTTCGGGATATGAAGTATGTTTTCGTGCCTGAAAATCTGGTTTTATTTGTCACTGAAGGAATCAGCTATTTTGTCTGCGGTAAGAAGGAGGAAGAAAGAATGAGAATCTATGAAACAGCAAATTATGAAGAGATGAGCAGAAAAGCGGCAAATATCCTGTCAGCACAGGTGATCTTAAAGCCGGACAGTGTTCTGGGACTGGCAACAGGTTCTACACCGATCGGAACTTATGATCAGCTTGTTGAATGGTATGAGAAAGGAGATCTTGATTTCTCGGAAGTAAAGACGGTGAATCTGGACGAGTATAAAGGGCTGACACGCGACAATGATCAGAGTTACTATTATTTCATGCATGAGCATCTGTTTGACCGCGTGAATATTGATCCTGCTAATACCAATGTACCGGACGGCACAGAACCGGATGCGCAGAAAGAATGTGCAAGATATGAGAAACTGATCGAGTCTATGGGCGGCGTGGATATTCAGCTCCTTGGGCTCGGGCATAACGGCCATATCGGGTTTAACGAGCCTGACAGTGCATTTGCTAAAGCAACACATTGTGTTGATCTGACAGAAAGCACGATCGAGGCGAACAAGAGGTTCTTCGCATCCGCAGATGATGTACCGCGTCAGGCGTACACGATGGGGATCGGCACGATCATGAAAGCGAAGAAGATCCTGCTTATTGTAAACGGAGAAGCGAAGGCTGATATAGTTGCGAAGGCTTTCTTTGGTCCTGTGACACCGGAGGTTCCTGCGTCTGTACTGCAGCTTCATAGTGACGTTGTCATTGTAGCTGACAGTGCGGCTCTTTCTAAAATCCCGGGCCGCGTATAAATCCTACATATTTCAATCAGGGGGTACAGGTCATGATTATAAAAAACGTAAAAGTATATACAGAGGACAAGACGTTTGTCCCCGGAGAAGTAGCGGTTGCTGACGGTAAATTTGCTGCGGAGGCATCGGACAGTGAAGTCCTGGATGGTGAAGGGTGTTATATGATCCCGGGACTTGTGGATATCCATTTCCACGGATGTATCGGGGATGATTTCTGCGATGCAAGTGAAGAGGCGATCGCTAATATGGCAAAATATGAGGCATCGATCGGTGTCACGTCGATCTGCCCGGCCACAATGACGCTGTCTGAAGATGATCTCCATAATATTATGAAGACGGCGGGGGCTTACAGCGGTACCGAAGGTGCGAAATTAGTCGGGATCAATATGGAGGGACCGTTTATAAGTGCGAAGAAGAAAGGCGCACAGGCAGCGGACCACATCAGAAAATGTGATGTAGAGCTTTTCCGAAAACTTCAGGAGGAGTCCGGCGGCCTGATCCGTCTGGTCGATATCGCACCGGAGAACGACGGGGCAATGGAATTCATCCGTGAAGTGAAAGATGACGTTGTTATATCCATCGCCCACACGGTGGCAGATTATGATACGGCAGTCAGAGCGCTTGAAGCGGGAGCGAGCCATGTGACTCATCTCTACAATGCAATGCCGCCGCTCAACCACAGAGATCCCGGAGTGATCGGGGCTGCACGCGATGATGAGAAGTGCCATGTGGAGCTGATCTGCGACGGGGTTCATATCCATCCGTCAGTGGTGCGCGCGACGTTTGCTATGTTCGGTGCTGACAGGGTTATCCTGATCAGTGACAGCATGCGCGCGACCGGGCTTACAGACGGACAGTATACACTGGGAGGCCAGGATGTATTTGTAAAAGGGCCTAAAGCGACTCTTGCAGACGGGACGATCGCCGGTTCAGCGACCAATCTTATGGGATGTATGAAAGTTGCTGTACAGAAGATGGGGATTCCCCTGGAAGATGCCGTGGCATGTGCTGCAATGAATCCGGCCAAAGAAATCGGAGTCTATGACCGGTGCGGCAGCATTACACCGGGGAAAGATGCGGACTTCGTTCTGCTGGACTCAGAACTCAATGTTAAGGCTGTGTATGTAAACGGTAAAAAGCAGTGATGAAAAAGATAAATAAAAAATAAATTATATAAACAAAAAATTAAAATCACATTGACTTTTCCGGTTGCTTCTGGTATATTAT
>DYCJ01000192.1:0-3859 GCA_019418195.1 Clostridiales bacterium
GCCTTGGAGACAGGCACAGGTTTTGCTGTCAGCAGATCTTTAAAAGTTTCTGCATCTACCGTGAGAGGATCTGCCTTGTGCATGGTATCCGGGATGAAATACTCCCGGCCGGGCAGGACTTCCCGCACGGAACTCATCTGAGCGGAAACATGTTTGATGCTGTCGATGATCTTTCCGTCCTCCGTACAGAAAATGATGTTGCTGTGTTTTCCCATAATCTCTACGATCAGCTCTTTTCTGCATAAATCACCCATCTCATCTAAATGTTCGACAGTAAAATGGACAATCCGCTCAAGTTTCGGCTGGCGGATATCCACGATCCTTCCGCCCCCGATATGTTTCCGCAGGAGCATGCAGAAATTTGGCGCAGTCATGGGAGCGTTTTTATTTGTATCCGTCAGATAAATGAGCGGAAGAGATGCGTCTGCACTGATCAGCAGCCGTTTCTGTCCGTCCGGCGCTTTGATCGTGAGCAGCAGTTCATCGTTCTCCGGCTGGGCGATCTTTGCGATACGCCCGTTTATCAGTTCTCTTCTGAATTCGTGGACAAGGTCTGCCACGACAATTCCGTCAAAAGCCATGATCTTTAAATTTCCTTTCGGTTAAGAATTCCCTGCCGGCATTTATCCGGCCGGCACTAAAAGAGAGTATATCACAATCGGGCGGATCGAGAAAGTGTTTTAGCCGTTCTGTCAGCAGACAGCCGCCGGTTCTTGATTAAGTGTTGACCGTTCCGGTATAAGAAGGTATAATAATATAGATTTACTCCGCGCTGCGGATGTGAGGCAGAATAGTAATGTACAGAGGATGATTGACATGATAAAGAGCATGACCGGTTTCGGCAGGTGTGAGGTACAGAAGGATTCAAGGAAGTTCACGGTGGAACTGAAAAGTGTGAACCATCGGTATCTCGACGTAAATATCCGGATGCCGAAGAAACTGAATTTCTTCGAGACCGCTATACGGACACTTTTAAAGTCTTATGCAAACAGGGGCAAGGTGGATATCTTTATTACTTACGAAGATCTCTCCCAGACACAGGTGTCAGTGAAATATAATGCGGCGCTGGCGGCAGAGTATATGAAATATTTAAAGCAGATGGAAGAGGAATTCGGTCTGGAAAATGATGTCCGCGTTTCTACACTTTCCCGTTATCCCGAAGTCTTTACGATGGAGGAGCAGAGCGAGGACGAGGAAGAGCTGTGGAACGGATTAAAAGAGGCTCTGGAAGGAGCTTTCACACAGTTTGTGGAGACAAGGAAAACAGAGGGGGAAAACCTGAAAAAAGATATTACCTCAAAGCTGGATCTTTTGAGTGAACAGATCGGATTTATCGAGGAACGTTCCCCGCAGATCGTCGCCGAGTACCGGGCAAAGCTTGAGGATAAAATGAAGGAGCTGCTGGCAGATACACAGATCGAGGAAAGCCGGGTCGCATCGGAGGTGATACTCTTTGCTGACAAGATCTGTACGGATGAGGAAGTTGTGAGGCTTAAAAGCCATATCAGCCATATGAGGAATACACTGGAAGAGAAGGATGAAATCGGAAGAAAACTTGATTTCATCGCACAGGAGATGAACCGTGAGGCAAATACGATCCTGTCCAAGGCAAACGACATCGAGGTGTCTGACCGTGCGATCAGCCTGAAGACAGAGATCGAAAAGATCAGAGAACAGATTCAGAATATAGAGTAAGAGGGATGGGCATGAACGAAAAAGGAATATTGATCGTAGTATCCGGATTTTCCGGTTCGGGCAAAGGAACACTCATGAAAGAACTGCTGACCCGGTATCCGGATACATATGCGCTCTCGATCTCGGCGACGACACGTTCACCGAGAGAGGGAGAAGTCGATGGCAGAGAATATTTTTTCGTGTCGAAAGATGAATTTGAAAAAATGATTGCCAAAGGCGAACTGATAGAGTATGCTAAGTACGTGGAAAATTATTACGGTACACCGCGTGATTATGTGGAGAAGAAGCTGGATGAAGGTAAAGATGTGATCCTTGAGATCGAGATCCAGGGAGCTCTTAATGTAAAGAAGATGTTTCCTGATACACTGCTTCTGTTTGTCACACCTCCGAGCGCAGAAGAACTGAGGAAGCGGCTTGTGGGCAGAGGTACTGAGACGATGGATGTGATCGAATCCCGCATGGACCGCGCTTGTGAGGAAGCGGAAGGAATGCAAAATTATGATTATCTGATCGTCAATGACAGCCTGGACAGATGCGTTGAAGAGATGCATTTCATTATCCAGGGCGAACACCGCAGAAGTTCACGCAACTGCGAATTCATGAAAGAGATAAAACAAGACCTTGAAAGAATGAAACACTGAAAGTAAACTATTATGCTGTAAAAAGCACAGCTTAATTAAGGAAAGGAGAATGTTAGATTATGCTGCACCCGTCTTATACAGATTTGATGAAAGTGGTAAACAAAGATGTCGAGGAGGGGGATACAAAGGTTGTCAACAGCCGGTATTCCATTGTTATGGCGACATCAAAAAGAGCAAGACAGCTCATTGCAGGTGATCTACCTCTGGTAGATGCAAAAGAAGGAGAAAAACCACTCTCCATTGCGATCGATGAGCTCAATCAGGGAAAACTGAAGATCCTGGCCGAGAATGCAGAAGAAGAGGAATAGGTTCAGACAGGGCAGATGCACATGTGGTATCTGCCTTTTTTGCGAATGCGAAAACTATGACCGGAGGTTGATATATGAAGATATTGTTTATCTCTCTTGGGTGCGATAAGAACCTGGTAGATACAGAGGTGATGCTGGGACTGCTTGCCTCGAGAGGATATGAGATGACAGACGACGAGACACAGGCTGACGTTATTGTGATCAACACCTGCTGTTTTATCCATGATGCAAAAGAAGAGAGTATCCAGAATATCCTGGAGATGGCGGAGTATAAAAAACAGGGAAAGATCAAGGCGCTTATCGTGACGGGATGTCTTGCCCAGCGTTATCGGCAGGAGATCATAGATGAGATACCAGAGGTGGATGAAGTGCTTGGAACGACAGCGTACGATAAGATATTGGATGCTGTTGACGCGGCGCTTGCAGGGGAACATTCTGTCATGCTCTCGGATCTGGATGCGCTGCCCCTGCCGGATACAAAACGGCTTGTGACTACAGGCGGACACTTCGCGTATCTGAAGATCGCGGAAGGATGTGATAAGCACTGCACTTACTGCATTATCCCGAAGATCCGTGGAAATTTCCGCAGCGTTCCCATGGAGCGTTTGCTGAAGGAAGCACAGGAGCTTGCAGACCAGGGCGTGAAAGAGCTGATTCTTGTGGCCCAGGAGACGACATTGTACGGGAAAGATCTCTATGGAGAAAAATCTCTCCATATTTTATTGAAAAATCTCTGTAAAATTTCCGGAATACGCTGGATACGTATTCTTTACTGCTATCCGGAAGAGATCACGGATGAATTGATCCGGGTGATGAAAGAAGAGCCGAAGATCTGCCACTATCTCGATCTTCCTATCCAGCATGCCAATGATACGATACTTGGCAGAATGGGGCGAAGGACTTCAAAACAGGAGCTTGTGGATATCATAAGAAAATTGAGAAGCGAGATCCCGGATATTTGTCTGCGGACAACATTGATCACCGGCTTTCCTGGAGAGACAAAAGAACAGCATGAAGAGCTGATAGAATTTGTGGATGAAATGGAGTTCGACCGCCTCGGAGTGTTCACGTATTCGCCGGAAGAAGATACACCGGCGGCAGAGATGCCGGATCAGATCGACGAGGAAGTAAAGCTTGATCGCCAGGCGGATTTGATGGAACTTCAGCAGGAGATTGCTTTCGATAATGCCCAGGATATGGTGGGGCGAGAAGTGC
>DYCJ01000192.1:3869-4817 GCA_019418195.1 Clostridiales bacterium
AGAAGTGCTCGTGATGATCGAGGGTAAAGTGGCTGATGAAAATGCATATGTAGGCAGAACTTACCGGGATGCCCCCAATGTGGACGGACTCATTTTTATCAACACGGACGAGGAACTGTTGTCCGGTGATTTCGCGAGAGTGAAAGTGACCGGAGCTATAGATTATGATCTGATAGGAGAATTATTATGAATCTGCCAAATAAACTGACTGTTCTTAGAGTTATCATGGTGCCGTTTTTTGTGTTTTTTATGCTGACCGATGCAGGCGGGGCTGCAAACAAGTGGATTGCTCTTGCCCTCTTTGTCATTGCAAGCCTGACTGATATGCTGGATGGGAAGATCGCCCGCAAATACAATCTTGTGACGAATTTTGGAAAGTTCATGGATCCTCTGGCGGACAAGCTGCTTGTCTGCTCGGCCATGATCTGCCTGATCCCGTCAGGCAAACTGAATACAGCTATCGTTATCGTTATTATTGCCAGAGAGTTTATTATCAGCGGTTTCCGTCTCGTGGCTTCCGACAGCGGGATCGTGATCGCGGCGAGCTACTGGGGAAAATTCAAGACTGTATTCCAGATGGCGATGATCATCGTGCTGATCGCGGATTTCGGCGGCGTGTTCGATATTATTGGTGAGATCCTGGTCTGGATCGCTCTTGCCCTTACGGTGATCTCACTGATTGATTATATATGGAAGAACCGTCAGGTGCTTACCCACGGCGGGATGTAAAGTTGTTGTAACAGTTCAGCTTCACGGCTGAACTGTTACAATTTTGTGAAAAACTTGTCAGCCTGAGATTGACGAATGATGTAAATTATGAGAAAATAAACCATATATGGGGCAGACGATTGATACCGCATCAGGCAGCGGAAAGTCTCGCGTCATATGCGAAGAAAATCATACATATTGAAAGGAGTTTTAACATGATTTATTCACATGAAGTAGAAA
>DYCJ01000193.1:0-2221 GCA_019418195.1 Clostridiales bacterium
ATAACAATACCTGTCTCCCGGCGGATACTTTGTTAGTACGGAAAATACGAATTTCTCCTTATGTTATCTTCCTTCCTCCCGGTATCTTCCGTATCACCCACACGCACGCAAATGACACAAGTGCGATCACCACGATAAGTCCCGGCACTGCGATCCACGCTGACAGATCCCACGGTTCCATATATTTCTTATAGTTATCAAGAAACAGGATATGGATCAAATAGATACCGAACGAGCAGCCACAGAACAGATCGATCACTTTTCTTGCACGTTCGCCCGGCCTGACATGCGCATTTCCAAGCCGAAGCATAAACAGGAAGAAGCAGACTGCTGAGACAGCCACAAACGGGCTGATGTAAGTCAGTGCATCCTCATAATGGTCGCCCACCACCGCCGTAACGCCCCATGTGATCCCGAATGTTGCAGACATACTGAGTACACAGATAATAACCAGTGCTCTCTGACTGATCCGGATATGCCTTCTGTATTTATAAAGATAATATCCTGCGAAGACATACCAGGCGTAAATCCTGTCGCCGATCAGCGGCAGATCATAATATGCCTCTCCTCCCATCAGCCAGAGGACATAATTAAACAAGACCGCGCCTGTAGTCACGATAAGAAATACTTTCTCCAGTTTCAGGCTCATATTTCTGCACAGCACCTGAAAAAACGGCAGCACGAGGTAAATGGGAATCATGGCGTACAGATACCACAGATGCGCCTCTGCCGGAACATAGAGTATCTCCTTTAAGTCAAATGACGATCCCATGTAATAGATATTCCAGAAATAATAAACCGCACTCCATACGACCAGTGCGATGACAAAACGCACGATCCGGTGTATATGTTTTCTTATCGGCTCGTCCCGCCCCAGCAGTAACGCTCCGGATATCATAAAGAAACATGGAACACTTAAGCGTGCCACCGTATCGATCACAAGAGAAAATAGATATTCGCCCTGCGTGATCTTGCCGTAGGCACGGCAGAAATAATTGCTCACATGAATCGCAATGACCAGGATGAACGACACCATCCTGACCAGTTCCAGATTATAATTCTTTTCTTTCATAATAAAAGTTCCCCTCATTTGTTATGCGGCTTTTTCGGCATCAGGCTTGCTTTCATGACTGCCCCCTCGCCAAATTTTCCGTTAATTTCATCCATTGCCTTTTTCAGCCGTTTATGCTTTTCATCCGGCTCTTTCGGAATCTCTATATCAAAGATTGAGAGCTGTTCCGGCGCAGTCTCATCTGAGAGCTTGGACGTACGTATTCCGAGCAGCCGCACCGGCTCCCCGCTCCACACTTCCAGGAACAGACTGCAGGCAGTCTCTTTGAGCACTTCCGGATCATTGGATGGCTTATCGAGTTGTATCTGATGAGACACGGTTCGAAAATCGTAGTATTTAATCTCCATACTGACCATTCCGGCTTTCTTTTCCGCTTTCTTAAGCCTGCTGCCCACACTCTGCGCAAGCCTCTCAAATACCGGGCGGATTTCCTCCATTGTCGCCGCGTCTTCACTGAGTGTAGTCGAATTTCCGATTCCTTTTGCCTCATCCGGTTCTGACTGTACGACCGAAGTTCCGATACCGTTGGCAAATTCCCACAGCATCTTCCCGTGGCTCTTCAGATGGAGCGTGATCAGCTTCAGATCTGCCTGCGCCAGATCTCCTATTGTATTGATCTCCAGCTTTTTCAATACCTCTACACTGGACTTTCCTGCCATATAGAGCTCACCGATAGGCAGAGGCCACATCTTCTCCTTGATCTCCTCGGGATAGAGCGTGTGTATCCGGTCCGGCTTTTCAAAGTCTGACGCCATTTTTGCCAGAAGTTTGTTGGTAGAAATACCGATGTTTACTGTAAAACCGAACTTCGCCTTTATCCCGTCCTTTATCTCCACCGCGCCATCCACGGGAGAATTCCACCGGTCTGCAATTCCTGTGAAATCCATGTAACACTCGTCCACACTGACCTGTTCGATTTCTTTCGTAAATGTCCGAAGATATTCCATCAGCCTCCTGCTCTTCTCCCGGTACATCTTGTGGTCCGGAGGATACATTGCGAGATTCGGACACTTACGAAAAGCATTCGCAACAGGTTCCCCCGTGCGAATGCCATATCGTTTCGCCGCAGGGGATTTTGCGAGAACTACGCCATGACGGGATTTCTGATCCCCGCCGATGATCGCCGGTATCTCGCGCAGATCCACTGCG
>DYCJ01000193.1:2231-4815 GCA_019418195.1 Clostridiales bacterium
GCTGCCCGGATTACTCCGCTGTAACGATCTGACCTTTCACCTCTGCTGTCAGTTTTCCGTCTTTTGCATCGATCAGGATCGTATCTTCCCTGCCCACATTTCCGGCAAGGATGAGCTTTGCCGCCAGCGTCTCCACATTCTTCTGCAGATATCTCTTCAGCGGCCTTGCACCGTACATCGGATCATAACCGCCTTCCACAACGAAGTCTTTCGCTGCATCTGTCAGTTCGATGGTCAGCTCCTTCTCCGCCAGACGTTTGTTGACATCTGCTATCAGTAAGTCAATAATGGCACGGATATTCTGTTTCGTCAATGGCTTGAACATAATTATTTCATCCAGACGGTTCAGGAATTCCGGTCTGAAGTGAGCTTTCAGATCGTTCATGACCATCTCCTGGCTCTGTTCATCTATGGACCCGTCATCATGGATGCCTTCCAGCAGATAACCTGCACCGATATTGGAAGTCATGATAAGGATCGTATTCTTAAAGTCTACCGTTCTTCCCTGAGAGTCTGTAATACGCCCGTCGTCGAGCACCTGGAGCAGTACATTAAATACGTCCGGGTGTGCTTTTTCGACTTCATCGAAAAGTACGACGGAATACGGTTTTCTCCGGACTGCCTCCGTGAGCTGTCCGCCTTCATCGTATCCTACATATCCCGGCGGCGCTCCAATCAGACGGGAGACGGAATATTTCTCCATGTACTCACTCATATCGATACGCACCATATTGTTCTCATCATCGAACAGGCTCTGCGCCAGTGCTTTTGCAAGCTCCGTCTTGCCGACTCCGGTAGGTCCTAAGAACATGAACGAACCGATCGGTTTGCTGGGATCTTTAATTCCCGCCTTGGAGCGGATGATCGCTTCTGTTACGAGTTCAACACCTTCATCCTGACCGACGACACGTTTGTGCAGTTCGTCCGCAAGGTGGAGCGTCTTGTTCCTCTCGCTCTCGTTTAATTTTGCCACTGGTATTCCCGTCCAGCGCGAAACAATACGCGCGATCTCATCATCTGTGACAGCTTCATGGACAAGGGAAAGATCTTTTTCTTTTACCTTTTCCTCTTCTTCCTCAAGCTGCTTCTGCAGCTGTGGCAGCCTGCCGTACTGTAATTCGGCTGCCTTGTTCAGATCATATTCTCTCTGGGCTTTCTGGATATCCTTGTTGACCTGCTCGATCTCTTCGCGGATCTTCTGCACCCGCTCAACAGAGGTTTTCTCATTCTCCCACTGGACTTTCTTACCGGCGTACTGTTCTTTCAGACCTGCCAGCTCCTCCTGCAGATGTTCCAGACGTTCCCTGCTCAGACGGTCTTCCTCTTTCTTAAGCGCCGACTCCTCGATCTCAAGCTGCATCACCTTACGTCTCAGTTCGTCAAGCTCCGTCGGCATAGAATCCAGTTCTGTCTTGATCAGGGCGCAGGCTTCATCCACAAGGTCGATTGCCTTATCCGGCAGGAAACGGTCGGAGATATAACGGTTCGAAAGAGTAGCCGCAGCAACAAGCGCGCTATCCGTGATCTTTACGCCATGGAATACTTCGTACCGCTCTTTCAGGCCACGCAGGATGGAGATTGCATCCTCCACTGTGGGTTCATCTACCATGACCGGCTGGAAACGACGCTCCAGCGCCGCGCCTTTTTCAATATATTCACGGTATTCATCCAGCGTTGTGGCACCGATACAGTGCAGCTCTCCTCTCGCCAGCATAGGTTTTAACATATTGCCGGCGTCCATGGCGCCGTCTGTCTTGCCCGCACCAACGATCGTGTGCAGCTCATCGATAAACAGGATAATCTTTCCATCGCTGTTCTTCACTTCCTCAAGAACTGCTTTCAGACGTTCCTCGAACTCGCCCCGGTATTTTGCACCGGCAACAAGCGCTCCCATATCAAGGGAAAAGATCGTCTTCTCTTTCAGCCCTTCCGGCACGTCTCCGCTGACAATACGCTGTGCCAGTCCTTCTACGACTGCCGTTTTACCGACACCAGGTTCACCGATCAGCACCGGGTTGTTCTTCGTCTTACGGGAAAGGATACGGATCACATTGCGGATCTCTTCATCACGGCCGATGACCGGATCAAGCTTCTGCTCTCTCGCTCGCTCCACAAGATCCTGTCCGTATTTATTTAATGTATCATAGGTAGCTTCCGGATTGTCGCTGGTCACCCGCTGGTTTCCCCGCACGGTTGAAAGTGCGTGCAGGAATCCCTCACGGCTGATGCCATACTCACGGAAAAGCTGTTTCATATCTTTACTTGCATATTTTAACAGGGCAAGAAACAGATGCTCGACGGACACATACTCGTCCCCCATCTGTTTCGCCTCATCCTCTGCATGGATGAGGACATTGTTGAGATCCTGTCCTACGTAAGCCTGACCGCCCTGGACTTTCGGCCGCTTACCGATCAGCTGCTCCACACTGTTTATGAAGAGCTGGCCCTGGATACTCATTTTTTCAAGCAATTTTAAAATCAGACTGTCGTCCTGCGTCAGCAGCGCATAAAGCAGATGCTCCTGCGCCAGTTCCTGATTGCCGTTATCCGCGGCGATCTTCTCGCAGTTCTGTACAGCCTGTAA
>DYCJ01000194.1 GCA_019418195.1 Clostridiales bacterium
ATCCGGCATAGATCATATCCACTACCTGGTAATCATCACCATATGCCGCTATCACGATCACTGCCAGTATCAGCGCATAGTAGATACTCCACCGTATGAATACCGGCTTTTTATCCAGACTGTTTCTCACACGGATTCCTCTTTCTTTTGCAGAACCTACGATTGCCACAACTATACATCCTGCCATGACTGCGACCAGATCCGCCCTGCTCATCCCCAGATTCAGGAGGCTTCCATCCCACAGATTTGAAAGTTGAAAGTTCCTGAAAATACTGCGGAACATATGCACTCCAGCCCTGAGACCGTCTGCCCGGAAGAAGAGTTCCCCGACAAATATGATCACCCATGTTTTTGCGATCCTCATATATTTAAGCCCTTGGAACTCCGGACTGATATGTAATATTTTCAGAATACGGTCCCGTACAGGTTCCACTGCTATTCCGACAAGGATGAGTGAAAAATAATACATCCCGTAAAATATATAACTCCATCTCGCTCCGTGCCACAATCCGTTGCACATCCATACCGGAAACAGCGCTATAGCAGATGTCCCGAGCATCGTAATGTATTTTCCAAAATGTTTTCTGCCGTACTGATTCCACTTCTTTACCGGAGATGACATGGACACGGGATAGAAAATATATGTTTTAAACCATGTTCCCAGTGTGATATGCCATCTACGCCAGAACTCTGCCGCACTCTGCGCCGAAAACGGCTGCCTGAAATTCTCCGGCAGCTTCACACCAAAGAGCTGCCCGCTTCCTATAATGATGTCCATACATCCCGAAAACTCCATATACAGCTGTATGGTATACGCCACGGCTGCAAATACGATCATGCTCCCGCTGTATGATGCGTAATTTCCAAATATAGCATCCACACCGATCGCAAGCCTGTCAGCAATCACTGTTTTCTTAAAGAGGCCCCAGAATATCCTTATATATCCGTCTGTCAGATTATTCATCTGCAGCGGTCTGCCTTCATACAGAGTATCACAGGTATCCTGATATCTGCAGATCGGGCCTTCCATGATCTGAGGGAAAAAAGCCAGGAACAGAGCCGTCTTTTCCATATTTTCCTCTGCCCGGATCTTTCCCCAGTACACATCTGCCATGTAGCCTATTGCCTGCAGCGTGTAGAAAGAGATACCGACCGGCATGAGAATATTCTTCTGTTCTATTGTAAAGGGCAGAATACCGCCGAAGATCCCGTTCACATTGCTTGCAAAAAAGTTATAATATTTCAGATACGCAAGCGTCCCGAGGAGCATCAGTACACCAAATGCGAGCACCTGTCTGCTTTTTTTCTGATATATGCTTTTTATCCTCTTCTTTTCACTTCGATCTGCAGTCAGAAGTTCTGCTTTCTGCTCTGATTTCAGCCACTCCAGCCATATTCCTGTACAGTGGACAAATACTGTTGTTCCCAGAAGATATATGATCAGCTCCCGGCTGAGGAGCCAGAAGAACAGATAACTGAAGGCAAGCAGAACTCTTTTACGCCATCTCTGCGGCGCGATCTGGTATGCCGCGAGACACAGCGGCAAAAATACAAATCCGTATACCAGTGATTGATAAGCCATACACTAATTCTCCTGAAGTCTTGCTACCATTTTATATATCGCCTCTGCTGAATTGAAATTATCCGGTGTCATTTCTGAGGCCTCAATATCTATGTCGTAAGCCTCTTCCAGTTCGGATACGAGTGTGATCACGCCAAATGAGTCCAGAAGCCGCCCGTCGATCAGGGCTTTCTCTTTCTCATAGTCAATGCTGTCGTCAATTTCCATCAGTATGTTCATCAGTTTTTCCATTTCATTATTCCTCCTGTTTATCAATTTATTTTTTCTGTATATTCCACTGTTTTCTCCGGCATATTCCACAGATATGTAGGCTTATTCTGCCTCAGCACATTCCACCCCTGCTCTCTGCCGTACGACACAACAGCCGGCAGTGCATGGCTTAGGAAAAGTGCCATTCCCTCCATTGATGAATATGCTCCCGTCCGCTCAAATACGAGCACTCTCCCTGTCCTGACATCAGATAATTCCACATTGCTGCACAGGACATCATTCATCGTGCACAATGCTCCGCATACAGTCCAGAGTTTCCTTGAGCCTCTCTGGTCTCCCGGTATGAGTTGTATTTCCGGCTGGTACATTCCCTTGATCTGACCGTCATAATTGAGCTGATGGTTTCCTCCGTCTACGATACAATAGTTTATATCACCGTTTTTCTTCACATCTTTGATCTCTGTCAGGTAGTATCCGCATTCCGCTGCGAACGCCCTTCCCATCTCGATAGTCACATTTCCCTTCCACTGCATGGAAGAGATTGCTTCCCGCAGTGTTGCCAGGCCTTCGTCCGTGTAGGTCCGGGCTTCTTTTCCCCTGAAATATGGCACGGCTGTTCCCGGCCCGTATTCCAGATGCCTGATCTGTACTTTCCATTCTTCTCTCATCTTTCGCAAGAACCTGTCTAACATCTCGAGTTCCTGCTGAAACTGTCGTGTTCTTCGCTTCTGAGTACCGGAGAAATAGTGAATTCCCTCTATTTCCAGATACGGGCTCATATTGGCTATACTGATCACGCTTCGAACTGTCTCCTCATCCATTCCGAACTGGCTTCCGTTCGTCAGCCTCGGATAGAGCCTGAGCACCTTCATATGCGCGTCACTCCACTCCAGAAAGTAATGGAGCTGCTTTACTGATTCGACTGTATATCTGCATTTTTCTCCAAAAGTATCCAGAATATGGTATATGTCTTCCTTCTTTTTTAACACTCCTGATATGAAAAGTTTCTCCGGAGGGATTTCCATTCTCCTGCATATTTCAAATTCTCCCATGGAGCATACTTCGATTCTGTCCACGTACTCTGCCATATCTTTTGTCAGAAACGGATTTGCCTTCATTGCATAACACAATCCCGTCTCATCGCCAAGCGCCTGTTTCAGTCTTTCTGCCTGTTTCTTAAGTATATCCATATTAAATATATAAAGCGGGGTCCCGTAACGGGCTGCCGCATATTCCAGCTGTTCTTTTTTCATACTTGTTCCTTTCTTCATTTTCCTGCTAAAAATATCTTCGTCTCCTTTCACGCCTGTGCTGCCATCCTTTTCAGATATCCCCTGTCCGTCTTGCCGTTTTTATTAAGCGGCATGACCTGCATCCGGATAAGTTTCGGAGGGACCATGTAAACCGGAAGTTTTTCTTTTAATTTCTTACGTATTTCCGCCGGCTCGATCTCTCCCATATAGAATCCCGTGATCCTGTTTTTCTCCTCATGAAATATACAGCAGCTTCTCTGTACGCTTTCGACCGCATTCATGGCACTCTCAATCTCTTCAAGCTCGATCCGGTGTCCCATATGCTTGATCTGGAAGTCTTTTCTCCCTGCAAATACCAGTCTTCCTTCTTTATCATAATATCCTATGTCTCCGGTCCTGTAGATTCTCTGCAGCGCACCGCCTGAGACCGGGTACATGACAAACTGTTTCTCCGTCTGCTCCTTATTACGATAATATCCCTGTGCCAGTGATTCTCCTGCCACACAGATTTCTCCGTGGCTGTCCTGACCTGCTATCTCACGATCATTTTCATCGAGAAGGATTATTTTTCTGCCGGGAAATGCTTTTCCTATCGGAATTTTCTCCCCGTCTTCATACACCCTCTCTACAGGATAGTATGCACAGTTACATGTAATTTCCGTCGGTCCGTACAGGTTGAAAAACCTTGCATCCGGAAGGGCTTCCTGCCACATTCTTAGCTGCTTTGGCGGCATCGCCTCGCCGCTGAACATCACCTTATCCACATGCTCCGGTATGCGGTATTTAAGTCCTTTCAGGGAAGATACCAGTGTCAGTGCCGATACTGCCCATGTCAGTGTTGTGACTTTTTTCTCACATAAGTAATCCAGGAGCCTTGGAGGTGTGGAAAAGTACCTTTTCGGAATCAGTACAAGTTCTGCCCCGGTCATCACGGAAGAATAGATATCTTTCACAGACACATCAAAGTCAAAAGGCGCCTGATTGCCGACTATGTCTTTCCGGCTGATACCGAAAATTTCTGTAAAATGACTGATAAAGCGTATTACTGCTCCGTGGCTCACAGCCACTGCTTTCGGCGTTCCTGTAGAACCGGATGTGAAAAGGCCATAAAGTATATCGCTCTCCCGGGACTTCTCTCTGATTGCGGTAAGCCTTTCCGGCTGTACATCTTCCCGAAAAAGGGCTTCTGCCATAATAATTTTGTTTCGTTTATCATGTGATGACAGATATTTCCGGGATTTTCTGTCCGTCACGATAATGCCTGCCTCAAGCGTCTGGAATATCTTTTCAAGACGCTCCGGAGGATTATCCGGATTGACCGGGACATAAAAACATCCTGCATACACAGCTCCCAGCATTACCGCAAGTGTGGACGGACTCTTCTCCATCATGACCGGAACCGGACTTCCCGGCTGTATGATCCTGCTGATCCCGCAGCCTGCCTTTTTGGCCATTACTATAAGTTCATGCCATGTCAGTGATTCCTCTCCGTCTGATACGGCTGTATTATATCTGTATTTCTCCTCTGTCTCTTCCAGATAATCGAGAATATTATTTTTCTGTTTGATTTGGCTGATTATTGTCATATTGTCACCCCTTGTCTGTAAGATGGGTACATTATGATTGATTTTTTTTAATATGTACTGTAAAGATTCTTAAGGTATCTTTATATAACAGTATATATTTCATGAATGAAAATACGGATATTTATTCATTTTTAGTTTTGTGTTATCCTCAGC
>DYCJ01000195.1 GCA_019418195.1 Clostridiales bacterium
GTATGATACCGGCAGATAAAAACAGCAGTTATTATTATGGTATCCGGGACTTTGTAAAAGAAAAAAGCGTAATGAATATGGATCTGATTTTTGATAAATATCCGAATGAACTGATCCCTTTTGATTTCGATACGTATTTTAGCTCAGAGATCAGATGCGAGATTGTGACAACGAACTGTATCACCGGAAAGGCGGAGTATATGACTGAGGATCACGACAGAGAAAGACTGATGAAGATCTGCCGTGCTTCCAGCAGTATGCCCCTTTTGACCCCGATCGTCAATGTGGACGATGTTCCATATCTGGACGGCGGACTGGCAGATTCGATTCCGATCGGACGCGCCCGGAAGCTTGGCAATGAGAAGATCGTGGTAATCCTTACGAAAAATCAGGGATACCGGAAGAAGGTGATATCTCCGGCGCTTCAGAGGGTATACCGGAGAGCATATAAATCTTATCCGAATCTGGTCCGCACTATATTCCGCAGGAGTTTTGAATACAATAAGGTCATGAATCATATAGATCAGCTGGAAAAGAGCGGTGAGATCTTTGTGCTGAGACCGCAGGTAAAACCGGTATCCAGACTGGAGCGCAATAAGGACTCACTGGAAGCTTTCTATGAGCACGGATACAGCTATATGGAGCGGAGGCTGGATGACTTGATGGCGTATCTTGAACGGTAGTACAGCAAATCGTTATATGCCGGATCCTAAAACCGGGATTCGGCCGGCAGGAAATTGATATAAAAATAAGCAGGAAAACACGATAAGGAGAAGGAAGAGATGGGGAAGCAGGAAATACTCGGCTACACGCAGAACAGAGAGCTGTCCTGGCTGCGCTTTAATCAGAGAGTGCTGGAGGAAGCACGGGATGAGACTGTACCGCTGATGGAGAGAATGAAATTTGTCGCGATCTTTACGAGCAATCTGGATGAGTTTTTTATGATCCGCGTGGGCAGCCTCTATGACATGGCGGCAGTGGACAACAAGAAGCTTGATACGAAGTCCGGCATGACGCCGAAACAGCAGCTCGAAGCAATCTATCAGGCAGTTGCGCCGCTGTATAAAGAGCGCGATAAGACATATGCGGAGATCAAAAAACAGCTGAAACCGTACGGAGTATGCGGACTTGATTTCAAGGAACTGGAGCAGCCGGAAAAGAAATATGTCAAGAAGTATTTCAAGGAACAGATCCTTCCGGTGCTGTCCCCGCAGATCGTAGATCCGAACCATCCGTTCCCGCATCTTCTTAACAAAGAAATCTATGTAGTGGCAAATCTGAGGCAGGGCAGTAATACGATGACGGGCATCGTGCCCGTACCGCAGTATATCCCGGAGGTGCTCTATCTTCCGGGACATGACATCCGTTATATCCGGATGGAGAAAGTGATCATGGAATACCTGGAATTGGTATTTGATAAATATGAAGTTTCGGATAAGAATTATATCTGCGTGACGAGAAATGCGGATATTTCCCCGGATGACGAGGCGTATGCTGATAATGAGGACTTCCGGTTTATCATGAAAGAGACACTGCACAAAAGAAGAAGAATGGCAGTTGTCCGTCTTGAGACAGCGTCGCCGCTGGGTAAAGAGATGGAGAAGTACCTGTGTGATCGTTTTAAGATCACGCCGGAATGCATTTTCCGGACAAAAATGCCTATGAAACTGGGATTCATCTTTGCCATAGCAGATAAAATCCCGGATTCCATGAAACGTGCCCTGATCGACGAACCTTTCAGCCCACAGCCCTCCGCGTCTCTCGCAGACGGAAGCATAATGGAGCAGGTGAAGAAGAAAGACGTACTTCTTTCATTTCCTTATGAGAGCATGGACCCGTTCCTTCAGTTGATCAGAGAGGCGGCTTCAGATCCTGATGTCATGACGATCAAGATCACGATCTACCGGCTGGCAAAAAAGGCAAGACTTGTGGAATACCTCTGCGCGGCTGCCGAGAACGGGAAAGAAGTTACAGCACTGATCGAGCTGAGAGCACGCTTTGACGAACAGAATAATATCGACTGGTCAGAGCGGATGGAGGAGGCCGGATGCCGTGTACTCTATGGATTTGAAGATTATAAGGTCCATTCGAAACTGTGTCTGATCACATACAGGAATAAAAATGAAATCCGCTATATCACGCAGGTGGGCACTGGAAATTATAATGAAAAGACAGCGAAGATGTATACGGATTATTCCCTCATCACTTCTGATCAGGAAATCGGCGAAGATGCGGCCATATTCTTTAAAAATATGTCCATCGGCAACCTGGACGGTGTCTATGATCATCTGATCGTATCGCCGACCAGCCTGAAACAGAAAGTTCTCTCCCTTATGGATGAGGAGATACGTAAAGGAGAGCACGGACGGATCGTTATGAAGATGAATTCCCTGACAGATATGGATTTTATCCGTAAAGTATCTGCGGCGTCTCAGGCAGGAGTGAAGATCGATCTGATCGTGCGCGGTATCTGCTGTATTCTTCCGGGAATACAGGGCAGAACGGAAAACCTGAGTGTGACCAGCATTGTCGGACGGTATCTGGAGCATCCCAGAGTGTTTGTCTTCGGCACTGGTGATGACGCGAAAGTCTATATCGGTTCTGCAGATATGATGACGAGAAATACGGAAAAACGCGTAGAAGTGGCGTGTCCTATTTTCGATCCGAAAATACGGAAGAAGCTGATGCATGACCTGAATGTCATGCTTGCGGACAATGTGAAAGCCAGGAAAATGCTGAGTGACGGTACATACAGGAAAAAGGTACAGGGAGAGCGGACTGTAAATGCGCAGGAGACTTTTATGAAAGAGGCGCTCAATGCAAGAAGGCCGGCAGCGGTGGTACATAAGAAAGAAAAGGAGTCACTGCTTGGCAAGATATTCGGAATATTCCGAAAGAAATAACTCTGCGAAAAGAAAATAAAACCAAAGGAGAAAGACAATGGCAAACAGAAATGTAACAGGATTCGGCAAGACGAGAGAAGGAAAAGAAGCACACTTGTATGTGCTGGAGAATAAAAACGGACTTAAAGCGTATGTGTCCGATTTCGGTGCATCTTTGGTGCGGCTGCTCGTACCGGATAAAGACGGTACAATGCTCGATGTCGTACACGGTTATGATGACGCTGCGGGATATGAGAAAGGCGATGCCGGGATCGGGGCAACTGTGGGACGAAGTGCGAACCGGATTGGAGGCGCGCAGATCGAGATCAATGGCGTTAAATATGAACTGGAGAAAAATGATAATGGCAATAATCTGCACAGCGGCTGCAATTACTATCAGAAAAGAATTTGGAATGTGGAAGAGCAATCGGAAGACCAGATCACATTCCTGCTCCACAGTCCGGACGGTGATCAGGGATATCCCGGAGCATTGGATATGCATGTGACCTATCTGCTGGATGATGAAAACACGCTGAATATTCATTATGAGGCGGTGCCGGATCAGGACACAGTCATCAATATGACAAACCACAGTTATTTTAATCTGAACGGACATGACAGCGGTACAGTGCTTGAACATAAGGTCATGCTGGATGCCGATTACTTTACTCCGGCAGACGCAGAGTCGATCCCGACCGGTGAGATCCGCAGCGTAGAAGGAACACCTATGGATTTTCGCGCAGGCAAAGTGCTCGGGGATGAGATTGATGCAGACTATGAACCGCTGCGCTTCGGAGGCGGCTACGACCATAACTGGGTATTGAAAAATGAGGGCAGATTTGTTAAAGTAGCAGAAGTGACGTCAGATAAGAGCGGGATCCGGATGGAAGTGTATACGGATCTTCCGGGGGTACAGATGTATACGGCGAATTTCCTTGACAATGAACCGGGCAAAGACGGCGCAACCTATGCCGCAAGAAGTGCGGTATGCCTCGAAACACAGTATTTTCCGGATGCGGTCCATCACGACAATTTTCCGTCCCCGGTCTGCAGAAAAGGGCAGAAATATGACACCTGCACTGCATACCGCTTTCTGACACAATAGGAGACAGAGAAAAGACAGACATCTATGGGGAAATCAGTATACATAGCGGAGAAGCCGAGTGTGGCTCAGGAATTCGCAAAAGCATTAAAATTACAGACAAGACGGGGAGACGGGGATCTGGAATCCGAGGAGGCGATCGTCACATGGTGCGTGGGACATCTTGTGACTATGAGTTATCCGGAAGCCTATGATCCGGCGCTTAAAAAATGGAGCCTCCAGACACTGCCGTTTATTCCGGACGATTTTAAATATGAAGTGATTCCGTCTGTGGCAAAACAGTTTCGTATCGTGAGCAGTATCCTGACCAGGGAGGATGTGGATACGATCTATGTCTGTACCGACTCGGGGCGTGAGGGAGAATACATCTACCGTCTGGTGGAGCAGGAAGCTCACGTGACTGGAAAGAAACGGAAAAGAGTATGGATCGACTCCCAGACAGAGGAGGAAATCTTAAGGGGGATCCGGGAGGCTAAAGATCTCTCTGAGTACGATAATTTAAGTGATTCGGCTTATCTCAGGGCGAAAGAAGACTATCTGATGGGAATTAATTTTTCCCGTCTCCTGACTCTGAAATACGGCAACAGTATTTCAAACTACCTGAAGACGAAGTATTCGGTCATCTCCGTGGGAAGGGTCATGACCTGCGTACTGGGAATGGTCGTGCGCAGGGAACGGGAAATCCGGGAATTTGTCAAGACGCCGTTTTATCGTGTGATCAGTACGGCAGATGTATCAGGTCATACATTTGAGGGCGAGTGGAGAGCCGTGAAAGGCTCACGCTATGTCGAGGTAA
>DYCJ01000196.1:0-1245 GCA_019418195.1 Clostridiales bacterium
TGGAGCATCCGGAGAAAGAAGAGTATGCAAACTTCACGATCCGTGTATCAGGATACGCTGTTAAGTTCATCGACCTGACAAGAGAGCAGCAGCTTGACGTGATCGCAAGAACCTGCCACGATAGAATGTAATATATTCGGGGACGTAGTAAAATCGGATTTCACTACGTCCCCGATTAGGATTTACCCTGTCCCTTTTTCAGAATTACTCTGTCCCCGTTGGAAAGTTGCACAAAAGACAAACGATTTAACCACATTGTTTGTTGATGGTTTTAGTAATTTTTACAAAGGGGACAGGGGAAAGTTAAAAGAGGGACAGGGCTGTTTTTAATTCGGGACGTAGACAAATCGAATTTTACTACGTCCCCGAAAGGAGATATATGAACGGATATATTCATTCAACCGAAAGTTTCGGTTCAGTCGACGGACCGGGCGTGCGTTTCGTCATTTTTGTCGCCGGATGTCCGATGCGCTGTCAGTTCTGCCACAACCCGGACACCTGGAATATGCAGGTGGGAGAGCAGAGGAGTACAGATGAGCTTCTCGCTCAGGCGATGCGCTATAAATCCTATTGGAAAGACGGCGGCGGGATCACTGTAAGCGGCGGCGAGCCTCTCATGCAGATGGATTTTATGATCGAGCTTTTCAGAAAGGCAAAAGAAAAGGGCGTCAACACGACGATCGATACAAGCGGGGCGCCGTTTACGAGAGTGGAGCCGTTTTTCAGCAAGTTTAATGAGCTGATGAAGTACACGGATCTGCTGCTTATTGATATCAAACATATCGACGATGAGCAGCACAAGATCCTGACAGGCCGCACCAATGAAAATATTCTGGATATGGCACGTTATCTGTCTGATATCGGGAAACCGGTGTGGATCCGGCACGTTCTGGTTCCGGAGAGAAATGACAATAATGAATATCTTGAGAAATTATATGGTTTCGTCAGTACATTAAAAAATGTGCAGAAGGTAGAAGTGCTTCCCTATCATACATTTGGAGAATATAAGTGGAAAGAGCTCGGATATGAGTATCCGCTGGCAGGAATCGAGCCGCCGTCGAAAGAACGGATCCAAAATGCAAACAGGATACTGCATACAGGACAATGAGATTAAGGACAGGACCATGAGAGCTTGATATGCTCCTCAGATTGGACCAGTCCTTTTGAAGTTTGGATGGCTACTTTATTTTAGGAAAATGAGCGCCAAGAAACAGACGCATGCCTCTGTCACCGGAACTGCCATCC
>DYCJ01000196.1:1255-4754 GCA_019418195.1 Clostridiales bacterium
GTCCGAAAAGTACGGACATGAGCCAGGCGACCGGGATAATAAGCACGAATCCCCGGAGGATGGAAACAGCGAAAGCCTGTTTCGGCCGGTCGATGGAACTTAAAAATGCAGCGGCGACAATATTGATGCCTGAGAAGAACAGGCTGATAAAATAGATCCGCATTCCGTTTGATGCGATATCGGTCAGGACCGGATCATGTTCGCGGTTGAACAGCTCTGCCAGTGGCACCGCAAACACAGCGATCAGCACATAGGAGAGCAGGGCGAAGATCAGGGAACAGGTCAGTGCATACCTGCGGAGATCCCGGCGCTGCCGTTCTCCGTTTTTCCCTGCATACCGGCTTACGATCGGTTGGACGCCCTGTCCGATCCCGGTGTAGATGGATACGAGTACAAGAGCGATATTGGCCAGAATGCCGTATGCTGCTACGCCTGTATTTCCGTTTAATCCCAGGATCAGGTAATTAAATACGATGATCACGACGCCGGATGATAATTCTGTGATCAGAGAGGAAACTCCCAATGTGCAGATATCTCTCCAGCGGATCAGCGAAGGTTTAGTCCGTACAGGCCGGAAGTGATTTCTTTTCTTTATAAAATGTACAGACATGATCAGCATGCTTATGACCGGGGCGGTCGCAGTCGCAAGAGCGGCTCCGGTCATTCCCATCCCCAGCGGATAGATAAATACATAATCCAGGACGATATTTGTGAGGCTTCCGACGATCATTCCGGTCATGGAAAGACGAGGCGCACCATCATTCCGCACGAAACTGAGCAGCAGATTATTTCCCAGAAACAGCGGGGAAAACATCAGCAGGATACGGATGTAGTCAGTTGCATAACCGATCGTATCGGCATCCGCACCGAGAACCGCGGCAATCTTGTCAGGAAACAGTATCCCGGACGAGGAAAAGATCACAGCAGCGAACACCATGAGATACAATGCATGAGTAAAGATCGTGCGGTGCAGTGTGCCCTCAGGTTTGGTTGACGAGATTGTATACCTTGAGGCGGCGCCCATACCGATCATTAAGCCGGTGCCGTTCATCAGGCTGTATGCGGGAAGCACAAGGTTCAGCGCCGCGAGAGCATCAGAACCGATTCCCCTTGCAATGAAAAAAGTGTCAGCAAGGATGTAGCATGAATAACCGATCATACCGAGAACATTTGCTGATACATATTTCAGAAAGAGAGAAAAGACAGAAGGATTTGCTGCTGATGATGTATTCAAATCGTTATTTGTTTTATTGGATGTTACAGTCATGATATTTTCTCCATGAGATAATAAAAATTTTGCCAGTCCTGTTCCGGACAATCAGGGCAAGATGATGCGTGGCTATGTTACCACAGAATGGCGGGAGATTCAATCGCTTTCCTGTTTCTCTTTTTGACTTAATCTGAGTTCTGCGGTATGATAAATAAGATTTCAAGAGAGGAGTATAATGATGAACAAGAAAGAAATACTTGAGATCCGCAAGCAGTTCACACCTGCCAACTGCGCGATCACCAGGATCTGCGGGTGCTATGTGGATCACGAAAAGAATAAAAAGCTGGAGTCGAAAGACGCATTCCTTTCTCTTCCTGAGGAGGAAGCTTTTAAATATTTTGATATCTTTAAGAAAACACTTTCAGGAACTGTAGGAAAGAACATGCTGAACATGGAATTTCCGATCGATGCGGAGATGCCCGGCGGAACGCAGGAGTTCCTTCTGAAACTGCGCAACAGCAAGCTGGAAGACGATATGCTTCTGGAGGAGTTCTATGACAAGGTGATCGCTACATATGAGTATGCCGAGAATTATTATATTATCCTGATCCATGCGATGTATGATATCCCGGGAAAAACATCTGACGATCTTGAGATGTTTGACGCATCTGACGAAGTGTACGAATATCTGCTCATGAGTATCTGTCCGGTATCTCTGTCTAAGGCAGGGCTCTGCTATAATGCAGAGGACAACAGGATTGAGGACCGGATCAGGGACTGGATCGTGGATATGCCGGATAAGGGTTTCCTGTTTCCTGCATTCAATGACCGGAGTACGGATCTCCACAGTATGCTCTACTATACGAAGAAATCATCGGATCTGCAGCCGGAGATGATCGATCAGCTCCTCGGCGCCAAGATGCCGATGTCTGCTGACGATCAGAAAGAGTCCTTCCAGATGATCATTGAAGACACACTTGGCGAGGAAGGAGACTATGAGACAGTCCGCAACATCCATGAGACGTTAAATGATCTGATCGAGGAGCATAAAGAAGAGCCTGAACCGCTTGCCCTGGACATGACGGAGATGAAGAAAGTCTTCGAACAGAGCGGCGTTGATGCAGAGAAGATGGAAAACTTTGAACGCAATTTTGAGGAAAATGCGGGAGAAAAGGCAACGCTTCTGGCATCAAATATCACAGAGACGAAGAAATTCAATATTGAGACGCCGGATGTGGTGATCAAAGTCAATCCTGACCGTGCAGATCTGGTCGAGACACGGATCATAGACGGACGTCAGTGCCTGGTGATCCCGGTGGACGATCATATTGAAGTGAATGGAATCAATGTAAGGACGATCAGTCGGAAGAGCAGTCCGGCAGGCGAAGACGTATCCGGCCTGACAGAAGAATATTAAACAAAAATACCGAAGAGACGGGGAATAGTATAAATGCTTTCAAAATGATTCCCGCTTCTTCGGTGTTTATTTTAATTTGATGCGTGTGATGCCATCTCCTGCTGTTTTGCAGTATCGAGGATAACTTCCATTCCGACTTTCTGGGGCTTCAGACCGCAGCTCTGATAAAACTTCATTGCGCTCTCATTGCAGCTCCATACATTCAGTGTCACATTATAACATCCCTGCTCTTTTGCAAAATCAAGGACTGCCTCATAGATCGTCTTACCGATATGCATGCCGCGTTTGGTCTCGTCCACACAGAGATCGTCGATGTACAGAGTCTTGATATCGGTCAATATATTATCATTTAAATGCTGTTGGAAGATGCAGAATGCATATCCCTGCAGACAGTCGTTTTCATCTACAGCGGCAAAGACAGGCCTTTGTTTATCATGCAGGATTTCCTTTAACTGGTCATCTGTATATTTCCTCTGCCCATACTTAAACAGGTCAGGGCGTCCTTTGTGATGTACGAGCGCCACCTGCGAGAGCAGGTCGTGGATCTGTGGGATATCTCTTTCTTCTGCCAGGCGTACTTTCATCTGTAACTTTCTCCTTTCATTATTCACTATATCATTATATCGCCCGGAGAGAATGTGTACAATAAAAACAGTTGTTTTTGTATAATGTATTGACCTTATACAGTGTATAACCTTTATAATAGAGGAAATGCAGGAGCACTCGTCATCCCACTTCTGGCATTTGCTGTTTATGTCGGAATACTGATCCGATGGCATCAGAAGAATAAATGATTTCTGTCATATAATAGAATAAGTGAAACAGGTGATTGAAAGAATGAAGAAAATTTTAGATTATTTTTCAATTGACGG
>DYCJ01000197.1 GCA_019418195.1 Clostridiales bacterium
AGCCGCTTGCAGACGGGGAGACACAGACCATCGAGCTGCCGGATAAGTGGCAGCAAACGGAGAAATGGAGCAAAGACCGCTGGATCTTTGAGGCGGATGTTGAACTTGAATCCATTGAGACGGGAAATCTGCCGGTGGTTGAGATGGAACAGCGGGCTATGACGCAGGAAGAACTGGAGAAGCTGGCGGAATATTTCGCGGACGGGCAGGAGCTGTATAAACCGCTGCCGACCACAAAGGATGCGTTTCAGGACAAGCTGGACCGGATGAAAAATGCAGAAGGTATCTATGCAGTCTATACGATAGATACGACCTTTAGTATGAAAAAGGAATGGCTGGAAAAAGGAATTGCCGCAGCACCGGAGACAAATGATCAGGAAACAGAGAAAGCCGAAGTGGGATTTTCAGCATGGCAGCCTGATCCGGGGCAGGATGCTGCTTCAGAAAGAGAAAAATATATATCCGATGATATTGACGCTATGCCGATCTTTTTCTCGGCAGATGTAGGAGAGAACAGGGAAAGCCGGATCACCGCAAGGAAATATGATGCGGACGCCGGTCTGTCAGGCTCGTTTGAATGGCTTACCGGGGATGCGCTTCTCTATCAGAAATATGACATTGATCAGTACAGAAACTGGCACAATGAATACAGAGATGCGTCAGATACCGACCGTCAGTGGGAGCAGCTTCTGGATATGTGTACGGCTAAGATGACGGATGAAAATATCGATGTGGAAGAGGGGAAAACACAGGCAGAAGCTGTGCTTGCAGAACTGGGACTGACGGATAAGATATATGCTTATGAGGAGCCGGTACTCTGGTTTCCGGACGGCAGTTATCCGGAAGATCTGGCGAACACATATGAAGACAGTCTCTGGCAGTCCGATCTCTCAAAAGCGGAGCCGGGGTACGCTTATACATTCGTGAATTCGGTCGGCGGCCAGCCGGTGGACTTTAAGTTCGGGGGAAGATTGCTTGGCGCAGTGGACTATGATAATAATGAGGCGGATTACACGTCTCCATTTACGATGGAGACTGTGACTGTAGCAGTGACAGGAAGCGGTGTGAAAATGTTTTCATGGGAAGGCATGAGTGAAGTAGTCTCTACGGTGGCTGAGAATGTAAAACTTCTGCCGTTTGAAGAACTTGAGGAACGCGCTGTGCAGTACATTTCCTTCTATTTTCCGGGCTCCCAGCCTGCTGATGACGAGAATGTTTTCAAATATGAACTTCAGGATGTTTCATTCGGCTATACGTATATGACTGCTTATGAAAACCCGGACCACGCGTGGGCGGTCCCGGCATGGTTCCTGGAGCTGAAAAGCGGGCAGAGCATACAGAGCGTGAACGGCACGACGGAACCGGAAATGAACGGATGGGTCGAATTTACCGTGAACGCCATAGACGGCGGGGCCGTGGAGAACTGAGGTGGTCGTATGAGGATGTCGGAACTGAAAGTATCTTTGCTCAACCGGAGATTTTTCTGCGGTATAGTCCTGATCTTCATTGTTATTCTGGCTGTGGCATATCCGTACCGTACTTTCCTGACTGAGTCCGGCGGATCGGTGGAAGGACCGGCTTGGATGGCTGTATTTATCTACGGTATTTCTTCTGAACGGATGCTGCTTTTCCTGCCGCTTTTTGTACCACTTGCGGCATCAGGGGATGTGCAGGAGGAGCTGAAGAGCAGGTATGCGGTCTTTCTCGTATCAAGAGCAGGAAAGAAGAATTATCTGGCAGGAAAGATCTTGGGGACAGCGCTTTCCGGCGGACTGATGACAGTGACGGCGTTTGCGGCTGCTCTGGCAGTGATCGCTCCTTGGTGCGCGGGCATCCCGGATCTGAGTGGACAGGAGACTCTGCGGGGGATTATATTGCTAATTCCGGCTTTCCTGTGCGGTTTCCTGAACGGGGCGTTCTGGGCACTTGCAGGAAGCACGGCGGCAGTGCTTACGAGAAATCATTATCTGGGGTATGCGGTCCCGTTTATCCTGTATTATGTCCTGACGGTGTTTCAGGAACGGTACTATGCAAAACTGTATGCTTTAAGTCCGCGGCAGTGGGCGTATCCGTCTTATTTCGGCGCAGGCTTCTGTGCGGGAATACTGATTTTACTTATAGCGGCTGCGGCGCTGCTTCTTGCGCAGCTCATAGAAAGGAGGCTGACAGGATGATTCGGAAAATATGCCTGATTGCCGGACAGAATTTCTCAGGCTGGCACAGGAATGCAAGAATTTGGCTGACGTTCACCCTGGGGCTGGTGCTCTGCCTGATGCTGTCGGATCAGATGCTCACCCGGGCGCAGACCTACGATGCGGCGATTCAGATCTTCGAACCCTTTATCTGGACCTTCGGGGATACCGAATCCGTGCTTTTATCCACGCTGCTCCTGCTGGTGCTTTTTGCTGACATGCCATTTATCGATCAGGCGGCGCCTTACCGCCTGGTGCGCACAACGCGGGAGATCTGGCTGGCCGGCCAGGTGGTCTATGTGGCGCTTTCGGTGATCGTGTATGATCTGTTCCTTCTGATCGCGGAGTCGCTGATCGCCATGCCGTGGGCTTATATCGGAAATGTATGGAGCGAGACGTCAGCGGCGTTTGCGTACAGTGGGGAGGGGAGCGGTGCGGTGCCGGTGTCCCTCAAGACTATGGAAATGTCCACGCCCTATGCGTGCACGTTGATGGTGTTCCTGCTGATGCTCCTGTATTCGCTCTTTATCGCTTCCCTGATGCTGTTCCTCAATCTGACAGCGGGGAGTGCGGCAGGAGTTGTCGGAGCGCTGCTCATCAATCTGTACGGCTATCTTCTGAATCCGGATCTGCTCCAGAAGATCTTCGATATCCCGGCCACGCTGCTCTACCGGGCAAACGTGCTTTGCGGGTGGCTCTCGCTGCTACGGCACGCTACATTTCCGCTGCATAATTTCGGATATGACTATCTGCCAAGGATCAGCGTCAGCGTAATGATCTTTCTGATCCTGACGGCGGTGCTTCTGATCCTTTCGGGCGTCCGGATGAGGAACTATAACTTTACATTTATCCAGGTGGAGGAGTGAGAAAGATGAAGAGTGCAGTAAGACTTATCAATGTGACGAAATCCTTCCGGAAAGAGCGGGTGCTCAAAGGGATCACCCATTCTTTTGAGCAGGGAAAGATTCATGGGATCATGGGGTTTAACGGCTCGGGCAAGACGGTCATGTTCAAATGCATCTGCGGATTCCTCCGGCCGGATTCAGGGGAGGTCATCGTGCAGGGACGCCGGATCGGAAAGGACGGGGACTTTCCCCGGTCTGTGGGCATGATCATCGAAAACCCGGGATTCCTGCCCCATGTCAGCGGCTTCTCCAACCTGAAGCGGCTGGCGGCGATCCGAAACCAGGTGACCGATGAACAGATCCGGGAGAGCATTGCCAGGGTGGGGCTGGATCCCTTTTCAAAGAAGAAAGTCGGGCAGTATTCTCTCGGCATGCGGGAGCGGCTGGGGATCGCCCAGGCAATCATGGAAGACCCCGGGCTGCTCGTGCTGGACGAACCGTTCAACGGATTGGACAAGCGGGGCGCACAGGATGTGTGCGGCCTGCTCGATGAACTGCGAGGCAGGGGGCGGACGATTCTGATCGCAGCGCACAACATGATGGAAATCGAGTATCTGTGCGATACTATCTGTGAGATGGATGCAGGTGTGCTCACGCAGGTGAAATAGAAGGGACAGCCTTTATGCTGCTGATGTCACTGTCGATCACCAGGGAGTAATTTGTATAATACACGACGAATCCTGGCTTTGCACCTTTTGGCTTCTTGACATGCTTTTTCTCTACATAATCAATCTCCACTTTTTCGCTGCCCCGCATGCTGGAGTAGTATGCAGCAAGCCGCCCGGCCTCTTCGAAAGTCGTATCCGGCAGCTCATCTCCGTTTGTCTTTACGATCACATGGGAGCCGGGCGCCTGTTTGGCGTGGAACCACCAGTCATTTCCGGAGGCAAAATTAAAGGTGAGCTCGTCGTTCTGGAGGTTATTCTTTCCTACGTACATGTGGTAACCGTCGCTTGAAATATAGTGGAGAGGAGTGTTTTTGATCTTCACCTTTCTTTTTGTAAATCTCCGCTTGATATAGCCGGTATTAACGAGTTCCTCCCGGATTCCGGCCAGATCGTCCTCGGTGACGGCGATGTCCAGGGCTGTCTGTATGGATTCCAGATAGGTGATGTCGTCTTTGGTCTCCCGGCTCAACTCGGAGAGCGCTTCAAAGGTCCGTTTTTGTTTGTTATATTTTGCAAAATAGCGCTGTGCGTTTTCCTGCGGTGTTTTTACCGGATCGAGCGGGATGGAGATCATCTCGTTTGTATAATAGTTCAGCGCCTCCAGTTTTTTGGCTCCCTCTTCCACATTATATCCATAGGTGTTGATCAGTTCTCCGTAGACCTTGTATTTTTCCCGGTTTTCCGTGTCTTTTAGCTGCCGGATCTGGAGATCATATTTCTTCCGGTTCCTTTCAAGGGCAGTCTGGACAATATGCCGGAGATCCGCGGATTTCTGCCGGATGCGTGTGAGCTGGCTGCGTTCCGAGTAGTAGGTGCGCAGAACTTCGGACATAGAGGCATATTCCCTGCGCTCATACTGTGAAAAATGAGCGAGAGGCAGTGCGGAAAACTCTTTTGGTTCCCTGCCGTCATAGTAGATAGCGGGAGAGAAACGCCCTTCTTTTGCAGCTGAGAGATAGATCGCAAACTGTGTATAC
>DYCJ01000198.1:0-2488 GCA_019418195.1 Clostridiales bacterium
TTATGCAAGTGTTATTTATATATATCCACTCAAGTAAACTTGTTTTTTCCTGAATTTTCGATAGAATTGGAATGCTGTTGATGTATAATATGTGAATACTTATAACATTCAGATGCTTCTGCGTAAAAATGCGCAGATACAAACCGCAATTTTTTCATTCAGGAGCGCACACTTTATAAAGTTCATGCGTTATACATTATGAAAGGAGGGGATCTGCTGATGAATCTGGAAGAATACTACGACGACATTTACCGTTACTGCTTTTTTCGTATACAGGACCGCAGTCTTGCAGAAGATCTGACACAGGAGACTTTCCTTAAGTTTCTGGAGACTTCTACTTATCATGACAGGGGAAAACCCCTCGCTTTCCTGTACACCATCGCGCGAAATCTGTGTATCGATCACATCCGGCACACAAAAACCCAACCGGAATCCGTCATCAACTGTGATATATCCATATTCAGCGATGCAGCTCGCAGCACCGGGGGCACAGCATTCTCTCCCACTGCATCCGTCTCGGAGCTTACGGACACATCAATTGTTCTGGCTCAGGCTCTGCAGACACTCAGCGAGTCCGACCGGGAGATCATCTGCCTGCGCTATGTACTGGAGCTGAATCCCGGAGAGATCGGCAGGATCATGAACCTGTCACGCTTCGTAGTATACCGCAGATTGAAACGGGCATTAAAACTTTTAGAAAATCAGCTGAGAAAGGAGGATTTCCAGTGAAGAGAAATCATTTCAGACAAAAAGCGCTCCTGACCAAGACTTTGCGCAGTCTCTATACAGTTCCGGCACCTGAGCGAAAAGATACTTTCTTCCAAAGCTCCGATTACCGCGCCGCAGCAAGGGAGACTCTTTATTCTCCTCGTATCTCGTGGTCAGTTTTTCTTCAAACTCAAATGCACTATATCCGAAAATGGAACTGGCTCCTGTCCCTCTGTATCTTCGCCGCCGCCATACTTCTGACCCTGCACCCCTGGCAGACGACAGCCCCGCAGGAACAGCTGCAGGAACTCTCCGCCCCTGTCATCCTCTCTGCCTGTATCCCGTTCCTTGCGCTGGCAACGATTGCAGAGACCGGACGCTCTGCACGGTTTGGCATGGAGGAGCTGGAGTTGTCTGCCCGGTTCTCCCTGCAGGCTGTCCTATGCGCACGTCTGGGCATACTGGGCGGGGGAAACTTGCTCCTGCTGGTGGTACTGATGCCCTTTGGTCCCCGTTTCTGGGAAACAGACCTGAGCATGACTGCAGCCTGTATCCTGCTGCCCTATCTGCTGACCTGCGTCCTCACACTTCCCGCGGTCCGAAAACTCCGCGGAAGAGACTGTACTATCCTATGCGCCGGGGTCAGCGCTCTTGTCAGCGTATTCTTTCTCACCGCAGACACAACAGGATTTCTGGACCGTGCGGCGGATATTCCTGCACTTATTCCCGCAGCACTTCTCTTCTTCGGAATTGCAGCAGTACTGGAACTTAGAAAATATATCAGACAATCGGAGGAATTAACATGGAACTTTACATTGACCGACTGAGCAAACACTACAAAAATAAAATCGCCGTGGATCGGATCTCCCTTACCCTCGGGAAAGGAGTGCACGGATTGCTGGGTGCCAATGGAGCCGGAAAAACGACTCTCATGCGCATGGTCTGTGGCATCCTGCGTCCGGACAGCGGCACAGTAACTTTCGGAAGGGCAGATGTATCCACGGAAGAATACCGGAGTATCCTCGGATATCTCCCTCAGGATTTTGGCTATTATCCCGGCTTTACCGCCGAAGACTTTCTCATGTATATGGCTGCACTCAAAGGGCTGCGCAAAACCGACGGCCACTGCCGCACCAGAGAGCTTCTGTCCCTGGTCGGTCTTGAAGCGCATAAAAAGCAAAAGATCAAAACATACTCCGGCGGAATGAAACAGCGTCTGGGCATCGCACAGGCACTCTTAAACCGGCCCAAACTCCTTGTGCTCGACGAGCCCACAGCCGGACTTGATCCGAAAGAGCGCGTCCGGTTCCGGGAAATGATCGACCGGATCGGACAGGAAAGCATCGTCCTCCTCTCCACCCATATCGTATCTGACATTGAACTGATAGCAGACCGCATCCTAATAATGAAAGACGGCCGCCTGATCTTCAATGGAACACATGAGGATATCGGGGAGAATCTGGAAGAATTTTATCTGGAACAGTTTGATGATAACAATTTCAAGCCATCGGAGCAGACATCCCAAAATCTGCCGGCAAATGGCAGGATAAAGCGGGGAGGTGTATAACAATGTATAATCTTGGAACACTCATAAAATACGAATATAAAAAGCTGCTTCAAAGAAAAGCAGTCTGGATCGTGACACTCACACTGATGGCAATGGCGGCGGCATCTGTCATCCTGCCGCCTTTTATGACTGTTATATCCTCGAGCAATGATAACGGCGATTTCTATTACCTGTACGACCAGTACAAGGCACAAAGAGAATTGGCCACTGATC
>DYCJ01000198.1:2498-4739 GCA_019418195.1 Clostridiales bacterium
GATCTGACAGGGCGGACACTCGATGATAAACTCCTCATTGAGATGAATGAGGCATACAGAAAAGAGAATGAGAGCACAGAGCGTATCACGGCCGCTCCGGACTCAGAAGTGCCGTATTCCTGCAAGTATGATGATATCAATAGCATAATCTACAGCCTCGGCTTATACGAAGCTGACAACGCCTATACTTCCACATATGACAACGGCATACCATACTACACCGGCACAGCTGCGCAGCTCTATGATCTGAGAAAGGATTATCTCCAGGCACGGTGGGCACAGGAATCTCTCTCTGATGAAGAAAAAGCTTTCCTCACTGCACAGGAAGAAGATATCACCACACCGTTTATCTACCGGTACTGTGGAAGTTATAAGTCCATTCTTGCCACCTTTACAATCCTCTCTGTCATGGTTTCCTTCCTTACTGCGGTGTGCATTCCTCCTGTATCCGCAGAGGAACACTCCCGAAAGACTGACCAGATCATTCTGTGCACACGGTTTGGCAGACGCCCGGCTTTCCTTGCAAAACTGTTTACTGCCGTTATATTTTCTGTAGCTGCCGCACTGCTCCTGTTCATCTCCTTTGCTGTCCCTTCATTCGTAATCTACGGGACCGAGGGATTCAGTGCGCAAATACAGTTCCATATACTCGATTGTACGTGGAAGCTTACCATAGGTCAGTCTGTACTTATCCTGTTCGGCATCAGTATTGCTGCCGCTATTATGCTGGGCTGCGCAGCCCTGTACCTGGCAGAACATTTCCGAAGCAGTATCCCTGCTATGGGCGTCCTCATCGGTTTCTTGCTGATCAGCTCTTTTTTAAACATACCCGGACAGTTCCGCGTGCTCTCGCAGATATGGAGTTACTGTCCTGCAAAGCTGATCTCAGCGACCGGAGGTCTGATTGATCACCGCCTGGTTCCATTCTTCGGCACTTATCTGGCATCATATCAGGTCGGACCGTTCATATATCTTATCCTTGCTCTTCTGTTTGCCTTTGGGGGATATTTTATCTGGAGGAGATGGCAGGCAGGCGGAAGATGATCCGTCTCTTTGGAACACAATTTTCACAAAATGCTCAGGCGGAGTGTCAGAAGTTTTAAAGTCTCTGACGCTCCGCCTGATATTATAAATTCTTTTCTATTTTATTTCCTGATCTGTCCGTTCCCAAAGATGATATATTTTGTTGTAGTCAGCGCCTCAAGCCCCATCGGTCCCCTTGCATGGAGTTTCTGGGTGCTGATACCAATCTCCGCACCGAATCCGAACTCAAATCCATCGGTAAATCTGGTGGATGCGTTCACATACACTGCCGCCGCATCGATTTCATCCTGGAATTTCAGTGCATTATCATAGTCTTTCGTAATAATGGACTCGGAATGTCCGGTATTATATTTATTGATATGGGCGATCGCCTCATCAATGGAATCCACAATCTTCACGGATATAATAGCGTCCAGATACTCTGTGCCCCAGTCTTCTTCTGTCGCCGGGATGATTTCCCCACATATTTCCCGCGCCCTTTCATCCCCGCGGATCTCCACATCATGGTTCTTTAACTTCTGCACGATCTGCGGAAGAGCTGCTTCAGCAATCCCGCTGTGGACGACGAGAGATTCGCAGGCATTACATACACCCATACGCTGGGTCTTTGCATTCTCCACAATGTCAGCCGCCATCCGGATATCAGCCGTCTCATCTACATAGACATGACAGTTTCCCGTACCGGTCTCGATTACGGGCACCGTGCTGTTCTCCACAACATTTGCGATCAGCCCCGCACCACCCCTCGGGATCAGGACGTCGATACCTCCGTGCATTTTCATCATATCATTCACAACATCGCGGCTTGTATCCTCCACCAGTACGACCATATCCTGGCAGAGCCGCTCTTTGCGCAGCCCCGTCTTGATTGCGTGGACGATTGCCTGATTAGAGTGGATAGCATCACTTCCGCCACGCAGGATAACTGCATTTCCCGTCTTAAAGCAGAGCCCGAAAGCATCTGCCGTCACGTTCGGGCGGGACTCATAGATGATCCCCACAACACCGAGGGGCACTCTTTTCTGCCCGATCCGAAGACCATTCGGCCTCGTCTTCATATACAAAACTTCACCGATCGGATCCTCAAGCCCGGCAATCTGCCTTAATCCCTCCGCCATATCAGCGATCCTCTTTTCCGAAAGAGCCAGCCTGTCGATCAGAGACTGCTTGATACCTTTCTCTCTGGCTGCTGTAAGA
>DYCJ01000199.1:0-3397 GCA_019418195.1 Clostridiales bacterium
GACCTATTTTGAGATGTCTCTGCTTTTCTATGAGAAACTCAGCGGAAAGACGGATGAATTCCTGGCAGAGCACGACTACTCCAGAGAAGAAGTCGTGGACGGCCTGAAATATGTTGTCAACTATTACGGGTATGGAAGCCTGCTGGAAGCATTTACTGAGGATATAGAGCTATGAGGGAGATAATGATGAGATTTATTTCAGAGATTATATGAACGCTCACCCTGATGCGGCGCGGGAGTATGAAAATACAAAGACTGCTAAAATGAAATAGATATCATAAGGCCTGCTGTCCGGAGAACCGGCAGCAGGCCTTGTTTAGAATAGGTTTGTCGAAAGCAGAGGGTATGACTATTTTTCCCAGTATTTCTTCATATAGATTTCTGACTCTTCTTGTGAAAGCTCATATTTTTCATGAAGCTTTTTCAGAACGTTTTCGCGGGAGAGTTGCAGTTCCTGAAGTGTGGAGATGAATTGGCGGATGCCAGTCTCCTTAGCGGCAGCCAGACCTTCATTATATCCATCCTCATATCCCTCTCGCCGCAGTGTTTTGTCATGAAGTTCTTTATCATATGTTTCCAAAATCATCTGGATCACCTCGACTTTTTGCTTGATCAGGATATCCTTTAAAATATCATTGTCGATACATGAATCTACAGCATGAGAAAGTGACTGTTCCAATGGCGCGCCTGCTGAAAGTCCTTTCCGGACAGCATCAACGAAGATGGCATACTCTTTCAGCCGCCGGCATTTCTCCATCAGAACCTTATTGTGTCCGTAATTAATATTCAGCATGATCGCAATACATTCCAGACACGAAGTCTTCTTTTCTCTGAAACACCAAGCGGAAAAGCCCGTCCTTGTACGTTCTGTTTGCTCCAGGATAATCCTGATTATTTGGTTGTCTGATCAATAATTACACCTCCATTATAGAAAATAAAGCGAATAGTTGCAAGCTTCTGAGAGCTCAAACAAAAGGAATCTGTGGCGGAAACCGCCGGATATGGTTCATTGAACCGGATTACTGCTTTTGGAACAGTATGACGGGAAGAAGAAACTCCCGCTGATGGTCTGTCTATTATATTCCAGGAAGCGAGAGAAAACAAGATGGCAGAATGCACAAATATAGAGCCTACAGCAGCGGTTTTAAGCATCTGACTATATTTTCGATCGTTTGTACAAAGGTGTCCGTATCTGCATCAGGATTACTCAGATATGCATAGTATGTCCCCTGTATGCTGTAAGAGAGAAGAATCTGTTTTTCCAGATCGTTTTCGTATTCCGGGTATTTGCGGAAGATCACTTCCTTGAGAGCCTTGTCAAGGCGAATGCCCAGATGGCTCAGTTCCCTGCCGGAGAACAGGATTTTAATAAGAGAGATCTGCGACATGAAAGAGAGGCAGAGTTCTCTTGTAAATGCATCCGGGTTATCGGTCGTATAGTCTTTCAGGTGGTCGATACTTCCGATGATCGATGCGACGGTCTCCTGTTCCATTGCTTCAGACAGCGCATAGATATCTTCATAGTGCGAGTAAAATGTGGACTTGTTGATGAGGGCAAGTTCACATAATTCTTTCACAGTGATTTTTTCGAGCGGTTTTCTGGCTCTGAGCTCAAGAAATGCATTTTTGATCGCTTTTTCTGTTTTCTGAATTCTAAGATCCATTTTTCACCCCTGTATATTGTAAATATGCGGCGGGCACGTATTTGCCCACAGAATTTACAGTTGATTTTGTGTGCTGATATGGCTGTCAAAGATGAAGACACTGTCTTCATATCTGTAGTTTCCGTCTGTATACGTTCCTATTACATTTTCCCAGAACAGATATGCCTGCCGGCTTCCGAAAGACGGAGAGACTTCCCAGTTTCCCGGATACATCTCAAAACACTGGAAGGCGGTATCTCTGCCGATGTGATTCCTGCGGAAAGAAGGGAGGATCATAAATTCTGCAATGCTGTGTCCGGTGAGGGATTTTTGCAGGAAAGTATTGATCATTACAAATCCAAGCAGACGGCTGGTGTCCTGTTCATGTATGAAGAAGGCATCCCGGTCTTTTTCTGTAAAATACAGGTCAAACCATGGATAATCAAATAATGCGTCTTCGTTTATTGTATTTTGGTCGTGCAGGCTTTCTTCAAAAAGAGAATACTGCAGAAGACGGAACAGAATTTCCTTTTTGGCCGGGTCTGCTTTTTTCAGACAGATATTCATATGTGTATACCTCATTTCTGTGTGCGCGTTTCTTTTTAATAATCTGTAGTTTTATGATTTACCCGACAGTTTTAAGACATAAGTTGTTTATCAGACTAATATCTGAAATTGCCGGTGGATTTTCAGCCTTCTAGCGTATACTCTGATTATAGGATAAAAAACAACTGCTGTCGATTAATTATGAGCGGAAAGAGGTAAAATTATGGATTTTTACGGATTTTACACAGGAAAGATTTTTGATGCGTACAAGTATTTGGGGGCGCATATTAGTAGAGGGAAAAATGGTAAAGTAGAAGAAGTCGTATTCCGGACTTTTGCACCGTCAGCTTCAAGAATTTCTGTGATCGGGGAATTCAACGGGTGGACGGAAACCCCGATGGAGAAAGTGCATGACGGAAATTTCTGGGAGATTATATCAAAAGAGGCGAAGCCCGGTATGATGTACAAGTACCGCATCTATGACCGGGCAGGGAACTGTATCGACCACTGTGACCCGTACGGATACGGTATGGAACTGCGGCCGAACACAGCGTCCATTATCAGGGATATGGATGCGTATAAGTTCCATGACGGGAAATGGATGAAGAAGAGGTCGGATCACAGTGAGCTTCCGCTGAATGTCTATGAGCTCCACTTCGGTTCTTTCAGGAAGCCGTCTGAAGAACCGGATGCGTGGTATGATTATGAAGAAATGGCGGATATCCTGCTCCCGTATCTGAAAGAGAACGGATACAACTATCTCGAGATCATGCCGCTGAACGAATATCCGTGTGATGAGTCCTGGGGCTATCAGGGTACCGGATTTTTCAGCCCCACATCAAGATATGGAACGGCGGATCAGTTGAAATATTTTGTTGATCGATGCCATGAAAATGATATCGGCGTTATTCTTGATTTTGTTCCGGTTCATTTTGCTGTGGATGACTATGCACTGGCGAATTACGACGGGACGGCTCTATATGAGTATCCGCATTCTGATGTGGGAGACAGTGAGTGGGGGAGCAGGAACTTTATGCACTCCCGCGGAGAGGTGAGAAGTTTTCTGCAGTCCGCGGCGGAATACTGGCTGAATGAATATCATATGGACGGACTACGCATGGATGCGATCAGCCGCGCGATCTACTGGCAGGGAATGCCGGAGCGGGGCGTGAACTCAAATGCGGTGGAGTTTCTGCGGTATATGAATC
>DYCJ01000199.1:3407-4702 GCA_019418195.1 Clostridiales bacterium
ATATGAATCAGGGCTTAAAGGAGCGGCATCCGTCCGTTATACTGGCGGCAGAGGATTCCACGTCATTTCCGGGCGTGACCAAACCGGCGGAAGAGGGCGGTCTTGGCTTCGATTACAAGTGGGACATGGGATGGATGAATGATACACTGGATTATTTCCGTACAGCGCCTGAGTACCGCACGAGAAACTATCATAAGCTGACATTTTCTATGATGTACTATTATGACGAGCGCTATCTGCTGCCCCTGTCACACGACGAAGTCGTCCACGGCAAGGCGACGATCCTTCAGAAAATGTACGGGGATTACGAGCAGAAATTCCCTCAGGCGAGAGCGTTTTATATGTATATGTACGCTCATCCAGGCAAGAAGCTTAACTTTATGGGAAATGAGATCGGGCATTTCCGGGAGTGGGATGAGAAAAGAGAATTGGACTGGAATCTTCTCACATTCCCGGCTCACCAGGATTTCCACCGTTTTATGGAAGAGCTGAATCATTTCTATCTGGAGCATCCGGCGCTTTCAGAACTGGATTACGACACGGAAGGATTCCGGTGGATAGAATGTCATGCGGAAGAAAAGTGTGTTTATGTCTTTGAACGCTGCATGAAAGAGAGAAGGAATGAAACAGGGAAAAGCCGTGATCAAATGAACCGGCAGGATAGAATCGTGGCCGCATTTAATTTCTCGGACGGGGAACAGAAAATCGAGATCAGCTGTGAGGATATAAAGACTCTGAAAAGAGTATTCAGCAGCGAGTATAAGGCGTATGGCGGTCAGGAGGAGAAGAAGGAGAAGATAATAAAAGCGAAAAAGGAAATTGTCACTTTGCAGCTGAAGCCATTCAGCGCGGAATATTATCTGATCCAATCCTGCGATTAAAGAGTGAAATCCATCAAAATAAGAGAAAAAGGCGTGAGTGCATATTCACTCCGCCTTTTTCGTATCAAATCCCTTGCGTTTTTTTGCCGCCTCGATCAGTTCTTTCGCCTCCTCGAAGGCCTCAGGAAGGTATTCTTCTGTCCATTCTTTCCCCTGTTTTTCCTGTCGTTTGATCTCATCCCAGCTTGCCTGTGATCCGTCCGTGCCCGGACCGTCCGAATCTCCGAAGACGTGCGGGTGACGGCGGACCATCTTGTCGATGATGGACTGGATCACGTCGTCCATTGTGAAAAGCCCTTCCTCTTCCGCGATTCGGGCATGGAGCACGACCTGCATGAGGAGATCTCCAAGCTCTTCTTTCAGGTTATCGGCATCTCCGGTCTGATCGAGGATGTTGATCCCGCAGATCACTTC
>DYCJ01000002.1:0-5563 GCA_019418195.1 Clostridiales bacterium
GGTCATCGAGCGGCTGTGCCGCGAGATGAGCGAGGTATCGCGGTGAGCGGATGGGGAGATGAAATCTCCCCCATCCGATTCCGGATGCACACGCCGCAATCATACATGGCGGAGGTTTAAGATGGAGAGATCATTACAGAAGAGAGCGCCGATCTACGAGGCGCTGGAACGTTTCCGGCGGAACAGAGTCGTACCTTTTGACGTGCCGGGGCATAAGCACGGCAGAGGGAATCCGGAGCTGGTGGAGCTTCTGGGAGAACGATGCGTCAGCATTGACGTGAATTCCATGAAGCCCCTCGACAATCTGTGCCACCCGGTATCGGTCATCAAGGAGGCGGAAGAGCTGGCGGCGGATGCATTTGGAGCGGAACACGCATTTCTGATGGTGGGAGGAACGACATCGGCCGTCCAGACCATGATCCTGTCCTGCTGCAAGAAAGGGGACAAGATTATCCTGCCGAGAAATGTGCACCGCAGCGCCATCAATGCAATGGTGCTCTGCGGAGCAAAGCCGATCTATGTCAATCCGGACGTGGATCAGAGACTGGGCATTTCGCTGGGGATGAAGCGCGCTGATGTGGAGCGGGCGATCGAGGAGAACCCGGACGCAGTTGCAGTGTTCGTCAACAATCCGACCTATTACGGTGTCTGCTCCGACCTGAAGGCGATCGTGAAGATGGCCCACGCAAAGGGGATGAAAGTGCTGGCGGATGAGGCACACGGGACACATTTTTATTTCGGAAAAAATCTTCCGGTTTCTGCGATGGAGGCGGGAGCGGATATCGCGTCTGTGAGTATGCACAAATCCGGCGGAAGTCTGACACAGAGCTCTTTCCTGCTGACCGGAAAGGGGATGCATCCGGGGTACATCCGGCAGATCATCAATCTGACACAGACTACAAGCGGTTCCTATCTGCTCCTGTCCAGTCTGGATATCTCCCGCAGAAATCTGGCGCTGCGCGGGGAGGAATCTTTCCGTATGGTGACGGAACTGGCGGAATACGCCAGAAAAGAGATCAATCAGATCGGCGATTACTATGCGTTCGGCAGGGAGATGGTGAATGGAGACAGCATTTTCGATTTCGATCCGACGAAGCTGTCCATCCATACACTGGACATCGGGCTTGCCGGGATCGAGGTCTATGACATTCTGAGAGATGAGTACGATATTCAGATCGAGTTCGGAGATCTGGGAAATATCCTTGCCTACCTGTCTATCGGCGACCGGATACGGGAGGTGGAGCGGCTTGTGACCGCCCTTGCGGATCTGAAGCGCAGATATAAGAAAGACAAGACAGGAATGCTCTCTCAGGAATACATTGCACCGAAAGTCGTCATGACGCCTCAGGATTCTTTCTATGCGGAGAAAGAATCGCTGCCGCTGGAGGAGACGAGAGGCAGGATCTGCTCCGAATTCGTCATGTGCTATCCGCCGGGAATACCGGTACTGGCTCCGGGAGAGGAGATCACGGATGAGATCATCAATTATATTGTCTATGCGAAAGAAAAAGGATGCTCCATGACCGGGCCGGAGGACGAGCGGATCGAGCGGCTGAACGTCCTGACGGAAAGATAGAGAAGGAATACGTTTGCAGTGAGATTGCATATTTTTGAGAAGGAGAGAGAATCTATATGGAAATGTGGTTTTCGGATATACATACGGACGGTGTGAAGTTGTCCATCCGCATTGAAGAACAGCTCTTTAGTGCCCAGAGCGATATCCAGAGGATTGACGTACTTGAGTCAAAAGATTTCGGGAAGATCCTTGTTGTGGACGGAGATCTGATGCTGACCGAGCGGGATGAATTTATCTACCATGAGATGATCACCCATGTGCCGATGGCAGTGCATCCGGATGTAAAGCGTGTGCTTGTGGTAGGCGGAGGCGATGGCGGAGTCGTCAGAGAGCTGATCAAATATGACACGATAGAAACGATCGACGTGGTGGAGCCGGACCCGCTGCTGGTGGAGGTGTGCCGGAAATATATTCCGGAGATCGCCAACAGTCTGGCAGACGATAGAGTGGAAATTTTTAATGAAGACGGTCTGCGGTTTATACGGTCGAAGAGTGACGCTTACGACCTGATCATCATTGATTCCCCAAATCCGTTCGGAGCAGGGGAGGGGCTGTTTACGAAGGAGTTCTATGGCAACTGTTACAATGCGCTCCATGAGGACGGCGTTATGATCAATCAGAACGAGAGTCCGTTCTATACGGAGGAGGCGTTCCAGTGCCAGAGAATGCACAAGCGGATACTGGAGACATTTCCGATCTGCCGTGTGTATCAGGCGCATATCCCGTCGTATCCGTCAGGCCACTGGCTGTTCGGATTTGCGTCGAAGAAATATCACCCTCTGGATGATCTGGATAAAGTAGGCTGGAAACTCAAGGGAATACATACAAAATATTATGAGCCAAGACTTCACGCCGGGGTGTTCGCGCTTCCGGCATATGTGGAAGCTCTGCTGGAGGATGTAGAGAGATGATATGGAAGAATACAGTGAATTTTATCGGATGTGACGCGCAGTATGAAGAGGCGCGTGTCGTGATCTTCGGCGCGCCCTTTGATTCAACAACGTCATTCCGCCCGGGGACACGCTTTGCGGGACAGGCGGTGAGGAATGATTCCTATGGGCTGGAGATCTACAGCCCGTATCAGGATAAGGAGCTGCCGGAAAATGTCGTATACGACTGCGGAGACCTTGAGCTGGCAATCGGCAGTTCCTCGAAAGTGCTGGGGCAGATCGAGGACTGCGCGCGGGATATCTTAAGAGACGGGAAGCTGCCGTTTATGATCGGCGGAGAGCATCTGGTAACGCTCGGGGGTGTACGCGCTGCGGTGGAGAAATATCCGGATATGCATATCATCCATTTTGACGCACACACAGATCTGAGGCAGGATTATCTGGGTGTGGAGCTTTCCCACGCCTGCGTGATCCGGAGGTGCTGGGAAGTGCTGGAGCAGACCGGGAAAAATAGAACGGACGCTGGTGACGGGCGTATCCATCAGTTCGGCATCCGCTCCGGAGAAAGAGAAGAGTTTGACTGGGCGCGGGCGGGACATACGGATTTTCATCCGTTTACACTGGACGGACTGGATGCGGTACTGGAACAGATCGGCGATGCGCCGGTGTATTTTACAGTGGATCTGGATGTGATGGACCCGTCGGCATTTCCGGGAACAGGAACGCCGGAGCCGGGCGGCATTGATTTTCTTACCGCAATGCGCGGCGTGACGAAGGTGTGTGAAAGAGTGACTCTGATCGGATGTGATGTAAACGAACTGTGTCCGCCCTGCGATCCGACGGGGGCGTCTACGGCGGCAGCTTGCAAGATCATCCGGGAGATGCTCATTGCGATTGCGAACCGGCAGGACTGAAAGTGAAAAACAAAAGGAAGAATGAACAAAGAAATAGAAGAGTAAAAACTCAGGAAAGGAGACTGATCATGGGAAAGGTAATGGTAATCGGCTGCGGAGGCGTGGCAAGTGTGGCAATTCATAAAATCTGTCAGAACAGCGAGGTGTTCTCCGAGCTGTGCATCGCCAGCAGGACAGTGTCGAAATGTGACGCACTGAAAGAGAAACTGCAGGGGACAACGAAGACAAAGATTACAACCGCTCAGGTGGATGCGGATAATGTGGAGGAACTGACAGCTCTGATCAAAAAGGAGCAGCCGGAGGTAGTCCTCAATCTGGCACTGCCCTATCAGGATCTGACGATCATGGATGCGTGTCTGGCGGCAGGTGTGCACTATATCGATACGGCGAACTATGAACCGGAGGATACGGCCAAGTTCGAGTATAAATGGCAGTGGGCTTACCGGGAGAAATATGAGAAAGCCGGACTTACGGCTCTTCTCGGAAGCGGATTTGATCCCGGAGTTACAAGTGTATTTTCCGCCTATGCATTGAAACATTATTTTGACGAAATAAACTATATTGATATCTTAGACTGCAATGCGGGGGACCACGGCTATCCGTTTGCAACGAATTTCAACCCGGAGATCAACATCCGCGAGGTGTCTGCAAAAGGTTCCTACTGGGAAGACGGACACTGGGTAGAGACAGAGCCTATGGAGATCAAGCGCGTCTATAATTTCCCGGAGATCGGAGAGAAGGATATGTATCTGCTCCATCACGAGGAAATCGAGTCACTGGCGCTCAATATCCCAGGAATTAAGAGAATCCGCTTCTTTATGACATTCGGCGAGAGTTATCTGACACACCTGCGTTGTCTGGAAGATGTGGGAATGACATCGATCGAGCCGATCATGTATGAGGGAAAAGAGATTGTGCCGCTGCAGTTTTTGAAAGCGGTACTGCCGGATCCGTCTTCCCTTGGTCCGAGGACGAAAGGCAAGACGAATATCGGGTGCATTTTCATCGGAAAGAAAGACGGACAGGAGAAGAAACTGTACATCTACAATACGTGTGACCATCAGGAGTGCTATAAAGAGGTGGGCTCACAGGCGGTCGCGTACACAACAGGCGTGCCGGCAATGATCGGCGCAATGATGGTGATGACAGGTACATGGAAGAAACCGGGCGTCTACAATATGGAAGAGTTCGATCCGGATCCGTTTATGGATGCCCTGAATAAATGGGGGCTGCCGTGGAAGATCAGCGAAGATCCGGAGCTGGTAGACTAAAAGCCTGAAAAGGATCATGCAGAGAGGCAGATAAGCAGGAAGACAGGGGCAGGATATGAAAAAAAGTGAACTCAGAACGCCCTGCTATGTGGTGCAGGAGCGGAAATTAAGAGAAAATCTGGAAATATTAAGAGAAATACGCGAGGAGACGGGATGCCATATTCTGCTGGCGCAGAAAGCATTTTCCATGTACCGGGTATATCCTCTGATCGGGCAGTATCTGGACGGTGCGACCGCAAGCGGACTCCACGAGGCAAGGCTGGGATACGAGGAGATGGGAAAGGAAAATCACATCTTCTCACCTGCCTACAAAGAGGAAGAAATGCCGGAGATCCTGAGGATGTGCGATCACATTGTATTCAATTCCCCGGCCCAGTTCCGGAAGTATAAGGATCAGGTCAGGGCATGCGGATGCGGGAATGACGGGCAGGGCATCTCTGCGGCTGCAGGAGATATGCATGGCGAGTGCACTGGCAGCAGGAGCATGGGACTTCGGATCAATCCGGAGTGCTCCACACAGGAAGGTCACGCGATTTATGATCCATGCGCCCCGTTTTCAAGACTGGGAACGACTCTGGAGCAGATGCAGGCAGAGCTGACAGAAGAGGAAATCAGTGAACTGGACGGACTTCATTTCCATACGCTGTGCGAGCAGAATTCGGATGATCTGGCGACGACATTGAGAGTGATCGAGGAGAAATTCGGGAAATATCTCTACCAGATGAAATGGGTGAACTTTGGCGGAGGGCATCATATCACGCGGAAGGACTACGATCTTGAGCTGCTGAAGAAATGTATCCGTCATGTGAAAGAGACTTATGATGTGGAAGTCTATCTGGAGCCGGGTGAGGCTGTGGCGCTCAATGCCGGAGAGTTGATAACGGAAGTGCTTGAGGTTGTGGACCTGTCTCT